>NZ_PPRD01000013.1 GCF_002902575.1 Staphylococcus croceilyticus
AAATAAAACCGACAAAGTTTAAACTTTGTCGGCCATCTATATATTATAGTGATATAATCAAATTAAATTTATTATTCAAATTTCAATGCGTCGCCATCAAATGGTTCCTCTTCAATTTTAATTGAATCTGTTGGACAACCTTCAAGAGCGTCTTCCATATCTTCATATAATTCTTCTGGTACTTCTGCAGTACCTTGATTATCATCAAGGATTACGAAAGCAATACCTTCGTCGTCATAATCATAAATATCCGGTGCTGCTGCGCCACATGCACCACAAGCTATACAGGTATCCATATCAACGATTGTATACTTTGCCAATTTCTTCGCCTCCTTTGATAAAAATGCTACACTAGTATAACAAATGTTAATTTAGACATCGATTATTTTAATTTCCAATTTACAAGTTTCATAAAGTGAGGATTCACCTATGTACGATATCTTTTCATATGCGTATGAACACACATTTAATTATAAAACTGATAAAAGTATTTACAATATATTATACGGTAAAAAATCACATCAAACATTTTTTGATGCTTGTTCTCAACAACTTTTATCATTATATCACAGTTTTCCTAAATTAAAATATCCGTCTTTTGAGCGATATATTCAAAATAATGAAACTAATCATATTCAACTTAAAATCCATCCGCGGTATACATATGATAGTTTAATCAATACATATAGTTGTATTCAATTACTAGTTCAATCAATCACTCAGTATCTTAATAGTGAGTTAAATTTTGTTCCTATTTCTCAACAACTAAATGTTCAACAACGTGTTAAACAAGTTTATTCAGATATTATAAAACATGATTTAATTGAAGATTTCCAAGAAGAATTATCGCAATTATTTCATACTATTTATACGCAAAATGATAATCACTGTTATATCCATTATTATTTACAAGGTTATGATGAGCCCATGTATACGCGTCAACAAGTGAGTTTGATTGAAGATATATCTATTACTGATTTATTCACGTTAGAGCTCAATGATTTAGTTGAAGTTATGTACGCCTTAGAACAAAAAGAACAGTTTCCAATACTTTCTAAGTTAATTATGTTGCCACCTTTATTGAATAAAACGGCATTATCACATCAGCAATTGCTTCGAGGCATTACAATGGATGAAGCTGCAGTAATACAGAATGTAAAAATTAATACTATAGAGGATCATGTGTTGGAGTTATTTATTAAAGGATATTTTCATGAATATACCGATTTTATTGATAAAGGTTCAATTACTGATTTTGAAAAATTTTACGTTGATAATAGAGGTGAACGTTTGAAAATATATAAAAATCAATTCGATCAATTGTCATATTTTCAAATCAAATTAATTATTGTAGGTATCGAAAGAGGTGATATTAGTGTTGGAAGATAAGCTTAAAGAATGGTTTGGGTATGAGTCTTTTAATCCGGGACAACGCGAAATAATTGAAAGCATACTTAATGGGCAAGACACGTTAGGTGTTTTGCCAACTGGTAGTGGCAAGAGTTTATGTTATCAATTTCCCACTTATATGAAACGGCAACCTACACTTATTATTTCTCCCTTAATATCATTAATGGATGACCAAGTCATGCAACTGAAAGCACAAGGGGAGAAGCACGTAAGTTATATTCATTCTGGCATGGAGGAACAAGAAAAAAAAGAAAATATTAACTTATTAAAGAAAAGTCGATTTATATTTTTAAGTCCAGAATTTTTATTACAATCTAATCATTTTGAACTAATCAATACAATTAATTTTGGTTTAATTGTATTAGATGAAGCGCATTGCCTATCTGAATGGGGATACGATTTTCGCCCTCATTACGCATTAGTAGGGCAGATTACACAATATTTTAAATCTGCAACAATATTAGCGCTCACAGCTACAGCACCACCACATCTTCCAGAAGATTTAGAAACGATTTTAAATATTAAATTTAAAACTATTAAAACTACAATGAATCGAGACAACATTTCATTTTCTCATATCAACTTTGACAACGACGATGATAAAATCAGTTGGTTACTTGATTTCATAGAAACTTCAGGGCCTACAATTATTTATGTTTCGTCAAAGAAAATGTGTTTCGAGCTGGCTAATCTTATCTATCAACGAGGTTATTTAACTGGAATTTATCATGGTGATTTATCTTATCAAGAACGTCACACTGTGCAACAACAATTTATTAATAATTTTATCCCTGTCATTGTTGCCACAAGTGCTTTTGGTATGGGGGTTAATAAAAAGGATATTCGTACTGTGATACATTTTCACTTATCAACGAGTCCGTCAAATTACTTACAAGAAATAGGCAGGGCAGGAAGAGACGGAAAACAAAGCCAAGCCATTAGTCTTTTTCAACCAGATGACAGTTTTATTCTTGAAACGCTGTTATTTAACGATGCAATTTTAGTTGAAGATGTAGAAGCTTATGATTTAGGTGCCTTTTTACCTCCTAATAAACAAGAAATATTAGAAGTTTTACGCCAAAGATACTCAATTATGCAACTTAAACATATATTTAAAACATCATTAATCCGTAAAAAATTGGGGTATCAACGTATGGTTGGCTATACAAGTCTCGATCAATGTCGAAGAAGTTATTTACTAGAGTTTTTTGGAGAAGTACCTTCTAAACCTGCTCAATGTTGCGATATTGATACTAATTTAGTACCACTTAGTCATTTTAATAGAAAAAAAGTAAAAAGAAAATTTAGTTATAATGAAAAACTTAAAAATTTATTCAAATATTAGGTGCTTTTCTTTACTAAAATATTTTATACAGGATATAATTAAATCACCAAATGTTTTATAAAAAATGTTAAAAATGATACATATTTGTTACATTCAAGGGTATAAAGTATGTGACAATTAAATAATTGAAAAGAAAGGATGTTAGCCGTGTCTAAAAATAATTTTAGAGATGACTTCGAAAAAAATCGTCAATCGATTGATTCAGACGATCAATTCGAACATACAAACCGTAACTCTGATGAAACTATCGACGAATTCGATAATCAATCAGATCAACAATTCCCACCAAGAAATGCACAAAGACGTCAAAGAAGACGTAATCAAGCTACTAATCGTAGTAAGAAATTTGATGACCAACCAAATGATTACAACAATGAAGGATCATTAGACGATCGCTATGATGAAGACTCTTTCGAAGATGTACATAATGATCACTTTGAAAATGAATCAAATCACTCAAACAGAAATAATCGTACTAATGATAGATCTTCTAATAATTACGATGAATTCGAAGACGATTATGAAAATGACCGTTTAAATGATAATAACCGTCGTCATCGTGATTTTGATCAAGAAGAAGATAGTCATAGAAATCGTAGAGATGATAGAAGAGACCGCCATCATGATGAAAATATTGACTACCGCGACAACGATGACCGCTTAGTTAACGGTAAAGATGCTGCAATTGCCGGTGGTGCTGGTGCTGCCGGAGCTGCTGCGGGTCACAATAAAAACAATAAGAAAAACCGTCAGAACAATCGTGTAGATTCTCGCGATAATAGAAATGATTATCGTAACGATAGAAATTCTCGTGTTCGTGAAAATGACAAATACGAAGACAACAAACATGATAATCACAAAAAACATAGCAAAGGCAAAAAAGCTGCTGTTGGCGCAGGTGCTGCCGGAGCTGCTGGTGCTGCAGGTGTAGCTGCTTCTAAAAATAAAAAACATCACTCTAAAGATAATGATTTAGATCGCCGTAACACACGTGATGATCACCATGAAGAGCCACGTAACCGTCGTGACGATTATCGTGACAATGATAGATATGATAACCACGATAATTTCCAAGCTCACAATGGCAAGAAAAAACGTGGTTTAATGGGTATCTTATTACCATTACTTGCATTGTTATTAATCTTAGCTGCTCTAGCTATCTTTATTGGTATGTATTTAAATAATGACCATAAAGATAAAGATGGCACTAAACAAGAGAATACTACAGAGCAAACTTCTCATAAATCAGATAAAAAAGATAATGACAAAGATAAAACTACTGAAGATAACAAAGCCGACAAATCAAGTGAAAAATCTACAGTAAACGATAATAAATCAGACGAAAACGCAACAACTGATAAAAATTCTTCTGAAAACAGTGCATCTAAAGACGAAGATAATAGTGCTTCAACTGGCGCAGCAACTAATGATAATAATGGTGCATCTTCTTCAGAAAATAATTCAAATAACGCTTCTGATAATAATAGTAATAGTGATAATAACAATGCTAATTCACAGGCTACTCAAAATAATAGCCAAAATTCAAACAGTAATAACAACCAATCAAACAATTCTACTTCTGGCCAACAAACACATGTAGTATCTGGTAACGAAAACTTATACCGTATTGCTATTCAATATTATGGCCAAGGTACAATTGAAAATGTAAATAAAATTAAACAAGCTAATGGTTTAACAAGTAACAATATCACTAATGGTGAAAAATTAGTTATTCCTCAATAAACCATTTAACATTAATTTTAGAGAACAGGCTGGGACATTGATAAAATGTCTCAGCCTTTATTTATATTCTGCAGTAGCTGACTGATATAAAAATGTTCTTAAATTAAGCTTTTCTCAAATCGAATCGTGCTTGCTTGGCGGGCGCCCCCAACATAGAGACTTTCGAAAAGAAAGTCTACAAACAGAGCAAGTTGGGGAGACAACGTAATTATTCAAGTCTTTGTCCTGCTTCTTTCTTTTTATTATTTAATTTATTATTCTACTATGGTATATCTGGATGATATTTATCTATTTAGAAAAAGGGACTTAACTGCTATAATATATGGGTGATTAAAGGAGGCCAAAAACATGCAAAGCGTTGAAAGTATTATTATCGGTGGAGGCCCATGTGGTTTGAGCGCTGCAATTGAACAAAAGAAAAAAGGGATTGAAACACTTGTAATTGAAAAAGGGAATATAGTGGATGCAATTTATAAATATCCAACACATCAAACATTTTTCTCTTCAAGTGATAAATTAAGCATTGGCGATATACCTTTTATCGTTGAAGAAAGTAAGCCACGTCGAAATCAAGCACTCGTATATTATAGAGAAGTAGTTAAACATCATAACTTAAGCGTTAATGCTTTCGAAGAAGTTTTAACTGTTAAAAAAATCGACAACAAATTTACGATTACTACTACTAAAGATGTCTATGAATGTAAATTTTTAACTGTTGCTACTGGATATTATGGTCAACATAATACGTTAGAAGTTAAAGGGGCAGATTTACCTAAAGTCCAACACTATTTCAAAGAAGCACATCCATATTTTAATCAACATGTTACAGTGATTGGTGGTAAAAACTCTGCAGTTGATGCCGCACTTGAATTAGAAAAAGCAGGAGCGAAAGTGACAGTACTTTATAGAGGCGATCGCTATTCAGCAGCAATTAAGCCATGGATTTTACCGAACTTCGAATCATTAGTAAATCATGAAAAGATTACAATGGAATTTAATGCCAACGTAAATAAAATTACTGAAGATAGTGTTATTTATGAAAAAAATGGTAAAACAATTGAAATTCCAAATGATCATGTATTTGCGATGATAGGTTATCATCCAGACTATGATTTCTTACAATCTATTGGTATTGAAATTAATACAAATGAATTTGGGACTGCACCTGTTCATAACAAAGAAACGTTTGAAACAAATGTAGAAAATTGTTATATAGCAGGGGTTATAGCTGCTGGAAATGACAATAACTCTATTTTCATTGAAAATGGAAAATATCACGGCGGTATTATTACTCAAAGTATATTAAGTAAAAAACAAACACCATTAGAAAGTTAAATAAGATGGCAAAAGCGGAACAGAAATTTTTTAACAAAGTTCATTTCTGTTCCGCTTCTTTTATACAAACTATTGTTCAAAATAAGTTTTGAGCATTTCTAAAGTCATATCATTGCTTAAACCGACTAGTAGTTTTAATCTTGCTTTAGGTCCATTTAAACCATTTGAAAAGATTAACCCTTTTTGAGCTAAATCATATCCGCCACCTTCATATGCATATACAGGACTAACTATTCCATTAAATGATCGCGATACAATAACGATAGGGATATTTTTACCCAAGCAAGCCTCAATGCCTTTTAGACAACTTGGTGGTAAATTTCCTTGTCCAAGCGCCTCAATCACTAACCCGTCCACATTTTGCTCGGCGTAAAATTTTAAAACATCACTTTGCATACCCATATAGGCTTTTAATAATGGCACATTCAGTTTTGTATCAATATGCTCGAATGATTGTTGTTGATACGGTCGATTATAAAAATGAATATTGTCCTTTGTGATAATACCTAATGGTCCTTGGTTTGGACTTTGAAATGTATTAATGTTTGAAGTATGTGTTTTAGTAACATTTCTAGCCGTATGTATTTCATCATTAAAGACTACCATTACACCATTTTCAAAAGCTTCATTCGATGAAGCTACTCTAATAGCAGAAATGAAATTATATAAGCCATCTGCACCAATTTCATTTGAGGATCTCATCGCCCCAGTAATAACAATCGGTTGTTTGATATTAATGAGTAAATCTAATAAATACGCTGTTTCTTCTAAAGTATCAGTTCCATGTGTAATGACAAAACCATCATACTCATTCTCTTCAGAAGACTGAAGTATAAAGTTGCGCAGTTCAATGATATGTTGGATTGTAATATGAGGAGAAGGGATATTAAAAGGATGAATTTCATTTACATGAGCATATTCATTAATAATATCTTTATGTAATGAGATGGGATTAATCTCATTAGTCACAACCTGACTAAATTGATTTTGGGACATGCTAATCGTCCCGCCTGTATGAATAACAAGAAGATGTTTCATTAAATTCCTCCTATTTTTAATTTACATATTTATGATAAAATAATACAAATAAAACAACAAGGAAGGAAAAATAACCATGGAGTCAATTAATATTGCTTTGGACGGCCCTGCAGCTGCAGGTAAAAGTACAATCGCTAGACAAGTAGCTAGTAAATTATCAATGATATATGTGGATACTGGAGCAATGTATCGTGCTATTACTTATAAATATTTACAACAACAACGTCCGGAAGATTTTCAAAAACTTGTTAATGAAACTACTTTAGAATTAAAATACGACGATGTTAAAGGGCAACGTATTATATTAGATAATCAAGATGTTACGGATTATTTACGTGAAAATGATGTTACACAAAACGTGTCATATGTAGCATCTAAAGAACCTGTTCGTACATTTGCCGTTGAAAAACAAAAAGATTTAGCAGCTAAGAAAGGTATTGTAATGGATGGAAGAGATATTGGTACAGTAGTCCTTCCTGATGCAGAATTAAAAGTATACATGATTGCTTCTGTAGAAGAGCGTGCTGAGAGACGCCAAAAAGAAAACGAAGAGCGCGGCATACCTTCAACTTTAGAACAATTAAAACAGGAAATTGCAGATAGAGATCACTACGATATGAATCGTGAAATTTCACCTTTAAGAAAAGCTGATGACGCGATCACTCTAGATACAACTAGTAAAACAATCGAAGAAGTTACTACAGAAATTATGACGATGGTAGATAATTTAAGATAATAATGTGAACAGCTATTTAAAATAATTCGTGTTATTCGTAATAGATAATGCGAAATATTTTAAATAGCTTTTTTTGTTTTATATAATTACTAACGAGGAAGAAAATGATAAATAACTATAATCTAAAAATATCATATTGAAGAAAAATTATTTAGATAATCAATAACACGAATAACTGATTGCTTAACATTAAATAATTTTAAAAATTGATATCTTTTTTAAAAACTTATGAAACTAAAGGGGAATTTCTTGACAATTCTGTTAGTTTATAAGATGTTATAGTTATGTAGTGTATAAGGAGGCAAACAAGATGACTGAAGAATTCAATGAATCAATGATTAGTGATATTAAAGAAGGTGACAAAGTCACTGGAAAGGTTCAACAAGTTGAAGACAAACAAGTTGTAGTGCATATTGATGGTGCTAAATATAACGGAATTATTCCAATTAGCCAACTTTCAACTCATCACATCGAGAACCCTAACGAAGTGGTTAAAGAAGGTGATGAAGTTGAAGCATATGTAACTAAAATTGAAATTGATGAAGAGAATGACTCTGGTGCATACATCTTATCAAAACGTCAACTTGAAACTGAAAAATCATATAAATATTTACAAGAAAAACTTGATAATGATGAAGTGATTGAAGCTAAGGTTACTGAAGTAGTTAAAGGTGGATTAGTTGTTGACGTTGGTCAAAGAGGTTTCGTACCTGCTTCTCTAATTTCAACTGATTTCATTGAAGATTTCTCTGTATTTGAGGGACAAACAATTCGCATTAAAGTTGAAGAATTAGACCCAGATAATAATAGAGTCATTTTAAGCCGTAAAGCTGTAGAACAAGCTGAAAACGATGTTAAAAAAGCTTCATTATTAGAGTCACTTAACGAAGGCGATGTCATTAAAGGTAAAGTTGCTCGTTTAACTAACTTTGGTGCATTCGTTGATATTGGTGGCGTAGATGGTTTAGTTCACGTATCAGAACTTTCTCATGAACACGTTGATTCTCCAGAAGATGTCGTTTCTGTAGGTCAAGAAGTAGATGTGAAAGTAAAATCTGTTGAAAAAGATGCTGAACGTATTTCTTTATCAATCAAAGATACGCTTCCAACTCCATTTGAACGTATTAAAGGTGAATTCCATGAAAATGATGTTATCGAAGGTAAAGTCGTTCGTTTAGCAAACTTCGGTGCATTTGTGGAAATTGCTCCGGCTGTACAAGGTCTTGTTCATATTTCTGAAATTGACCATAAACACATCGGTACACCAGGTGAGGTATTAGAACCAGGTCAACAAGTTAATGTTAAAATCTTAGGTATTGATGAAGAAAATGAACGTATTTCTTTATCAATTAAAGCTACTTTACCTAAAGAAGATTTAATCGAAAGTGATGAAGCTACTACTCAAAGTTATTTAAGTAGTGATTCAGATGATGATAACCCAACATTAGGGGACGTTTTCGGTGACAAATTTAAAGATTTAAAATTCTAATATGACATTTAAATTTTAACTATTGTATTTCCCAATTAAAGTTTAATCCCTTTAATTGGGATTTTTTTAATATTTAGAGATATTTCATGCCAAAGATAAGGGCGTTTTAGAGAATTTAAAGTCAACGGTTATATAGTTAGTTTTAAAACAGTAGGTCATATGATAAAATTATATAGATTTTAGATAGAGAGGAAGTTAGCTTATGACGAAACCTATTGTAGCTATTGTAGGTAGACCAAACGTAGGGAAATCTACAATATTTAATAGAGTAGTAGGTGAGCGTGTATCAATCGTTGAAGATACACCTGGTGTCACTCGTGATCGTATCTACTCATCAGGTGAATGGTTAACACATGAATTCAATATTATTGATACAGGTGGTATTGAAATTGGTGATGCACCTTTTCAAACCCAAATAAGAGCTCAAGCAGAAATTGCTATTGATGAAGCTGATGTTATTATCTTTATGGTTAATGTACGTGAAGGTTTAACACAAAGCGATGAAATGGTCGCTCAAATGTTATATAAATCAAAAAAACCAGTAGTATTAGCGGTTAATAAAGTAGATAATCCTGAAATGAGACATGATATTTTTGACTTTTATTCATTAGGGTTTGGCGATCCTTATCCAATCTCTGGTTCTCACGGATTAGGATTAGGGGATTTACTAGATGAAGTAGTCAAACATTTTAAAGAAGAAACTGAAGACCCTTATGATGAAGATACAATTCGCTTATCAATTATCGGTCGTCCAAATGTAGGGAAATCTAGTTTAGTCAATGCGATATTAGGTGAAGAACGTGTTATCGTTTCTAATGTTGCAGGGACGACACGAGACGCCGTAGATACCGAATATAGCTATAATGGTCAAGATTATGTCTTGATAGATACAGCTGGTATGCGTAAAAAAGGTAAAGTGTATGAATCAACTGAGAAATATTCAGTATTGCGTGCGCTAAAAGCAATTGAACGTTCAAACGTTGTA
Source organism: Staphylococcus croceilyticus (assembly GCF_002902575.1). Lineage (GTDB taxonomy): Bacteria > Bacillota > Bacilli > Staphylococcales > Staphylococcaceae > Staphylococcus > Staphylococcus croceilyticus. The sequence continues at coordinate 10,082 of NZ_PPRD01000013.1, forward strand.
TTAATCGTCATCGATGCTGAAGAAGGTATTATTGAGCAAGATAAACGTGTAGCTGGTTATGCTCATGAAGAAGGTAAAGCTATTGTTATTGTTGTTAATAAATGGGACACTGTTGAAAAAGATAGTAATACGATGAAAAAATTTGCGGATGATGTTCGTAATCAATTCCAATTCTTAGATTATGCCCAAATCGCCTTTGTATCTGCGAAAGAAAGAACACGTTTACGTACACTATTCCCATACATTAATGAGGCAAGTGAAAATCATAAAAAACGTGTTCAAAGTTCTACACTTAATGAAGTAGTTACTGATGCGATTTCAATGAACCCAACGCCAACTGATAAAGGTCGTAGATTGAATGTATTCTACACAACTCAAGTTGCTATTGAACCTCCAACGTTCGTTGTTTTTGTTAATGATGTAGAATTAATGCATTTTTCTTATAAACGTTATCTTGAAAATCAAATCCGAAATGCATTTGGATTTGAGGGAACGCCTATTCACATCATTCCACGTAGAAGAAATTAAAAAGGAGATTTCATTATGACTAAGATTACTGTTTTTGGTATGGGAAGCTTTGGTACTGCACTTGCTAATGTATTAGCTGAAAATGGTCACACTGTTTTAATGTGGGGGAAAAATGAAACAAGTGTCGATGAATTAAATAAACATCATCAAAACAAAAAATATTTAAAAGAAGCTAAATTAGATGAAAGTATTCGAGCAACTTCTGATATTAAAGAGGCTGTAGATTTTACTGACATATATTTAATTGCTCTCCCTACAAAAGCAATTAGAGAGATTACAAGTCAAATTGATCAACTTATTGATTCTAAGAAGATATTCATTCATGTTGCCAAAGGTATTGAAAATGATACCTTCAAGCGTGTTTCTGAAATGATTGAAGACTCTATTTCAGAAAGCCATAATGGCGGTATTGGCGTATTATCTGGCCCTAGCCATGCTGAAGAAGTAGTCATTAAACAACCGACTACAGTAGCAGCTTCTTCTAAAGATGAAAAAATTAGTAAGCTAATCCAAGATTTATTCATGAATGATTATTTACGTGTATATACGAATAATGATTTAGTAGGGGTAGAATTAGGTGGCGCATTAAAAAATATTATTGCAGTAGCTAGTGGGATTGTTGCAGGTATGGGCTATGGCGATAATGCTAAAGCAGCTTTAATGACTAGAGGCTTAGCTGAGATTAGTAGACTAGGAGAAAAATTAGGTGCCGACCCTATGACATTTTTAGGTTTAGGCGGTATTGGTGACCTAATTGTAACTTGTACGTCTACACACTCTCGTAACTTTACACTTGGTTATAAATTAGGTAAAGGACAATCGACTGAAGAAGCACTAAGTGAAATGAATATGGTGGTAGAAGGAATTTATACTACTAATTCAGTTTACCACTTAGCTAAAGAACAACATGTTGATATGCCTATTACAAATGCTTTATATAAAGTTTTATTTGAAAATAAACCCGTAAAAGATAGCGTTAAAGATTTAATGGGACGCGATAAAAAAGCTGAATAAGGTGTTATATTACACTTTATTGTAAAATTTTTTGAATTGAGTGTATAAATGCTGATATTTCAGTGTTTTGGGCGTTTAAATCGTTGCGGTAATGCCAATTCTTGTGTTAAAGTCATAGCATAATGATATAAAAAGATATCATTATCATTCATCTGGAGGTGAATTCATAATGAATAAAACTGATTTAATCAATGCGGTTGCTGAACAAGCTGATTTAACTAAAAAAGAAGCTGGTGCAGCTGTAGACGCTGTTTTCGAATCAATCCAAGGCTCACTTTCTAAAGGTGAAAAAGTTCAATTAATTGGTTTCGGAAACTTTGAGGTACGTGAACGTGCTGCACGTAAAGGACGTAACCCTCAAACAGGTAAAGAAATCGAAATTCCTGCAAGTAAAGTTCCAGCATTCAAAGCTGGTAAAGCATTAAAAGATGCTGTAAAATAATTTACTTAAAAAGCCCTTCGAGGGCTTTTTTATTTATACATATTAATTTTCTAAAGATATCGATATAGCTATATTAAAACTTGTTCATTTAATATATTTACATGCTTATGTATTCTTCTATATAAAGCGCTTATTAATAAAGTTTTACTCCTGTGAAGTCGCTATATTTTATTTTTATGGATATAATGTTAAGATGTATAGTGATAATAACGTGAGGTGTGAACATGGAACGAACATTAAGCATATTAAATAGACAAATTGATCAAAGGCTTATGGGAGTCACTGACTATGAATCAATTAATATTAATAGTAATTTAAGTGATTTATTAGATAGTTACGATATTCCAGAGAATGCTAAACTTGCTTGCCTCACTATTGATACTTCAATGAAACATCTTGATGAAATTTCACATAACAAATTATCAAAGAAATCAATCTTAATTGGGGATTTATTAAGTGCTCATTTTTACACTTTATTAGCTGAAATTGATGATCCTGCATTTCAATTAGCTATAAGTCAGGCAATTGTTAAATCTAATGAATTAAAATCTTCATTACATCATCAATCCCTAGAAGCACAAGATATTTATGAAGCAATAATTAAAATAGAAACTATTTTTCCTTTTATTACACTTTCACATTTTAGCGATCAATCAATATCAGAAATGGAAATTTTCTATTCTTTATTTGAAAATGTGGAATCGTATTATCCTTCATATTTGAAGATGTATACTGAAAATGAAGTAGACCAATTTTTAAAAACAATTAAACAGAGCTATATAGAAAAAAAGTAGAGGTAATATAAATGGCTGAAAATAAAGCAAACAAAGAACAAGTCCATACAGTGTTCCAAAATATTTCTAAAAAATATGATCGATTAAATAATATTATCAGTTTCGAACAACATAAAGTTTGGCGTAAACGTGTAATGAAAGATATGAACGTTAAATCAAGTAGTAAGGCACTTGATGTATGCTGTGGTACTGCAGATTGGACAATTGCATTAAGTAAAGCAGTTGGACCTAAAGGCGAGGTAACAGGTTTAGACTTTAGTGAAAATATGCTTGAAGTAGGTAAAGAGAAAACGAAATCAATGGATAATATTCACTTAGTACATGGTGATGCTATGGATTTACCTTTTGAGGATAATTCATTTGACTATGTAACTATTGGTTTTGGTTTACGTAATGTACCTGATTATTTAGTGGCATTAAAAGAAATGAACAGAGTTCTTAAACCAGGCGGTATGGTTGTATGTTTAGAAACAAGTCAACCTACGATGCCTTTGTTCAAACAAGTGTATAAATTATATTTTAAATTTGTAATGCCTATCTTCGGTAAATTATTTGCTAAATCTAAAGAGGAATATGAATGGCTACAACAATCGACGTTTAATTTTCCTGATAAACAAAAATTAAAACGTCTATTTGAACAGGCTGGTTTTAATAATATCAAAGTCCGTAGCTTCACAGGGGGCGTTGCTGCAATGCACCTAGGCTATAAACAAAAAAGTTCTACAAAATAAAAGGTGATTAACGTGGCAAAGTTAAACATGAATAGTGAAATTAAGAATGTAGAGAAACGGCTTCAAAACGCTATCAAAAGTAATGATTCAGTTTTACAAGAAGCTACTTTCCATTTGCTATCATCAGGTGGTAAACGAGTAAGACCAGCATTTGTCATATTGAGTAGTCAATTTGGCTCAAAAAAGAATACTGAAGATACTTACCGTGTAGCTGTAGCGTTAGAATTAATTCATATGGCTACACTTGTTCATGATGACGTGATAGATAAGAGTGATAAACGTCGCGGCCGTTTAACTATTGTAAAAAAATGGGATGTTACGACGGCGATTTTAACAGGTAATTTCTTATTAGCTTTAGGTCTACAACAGCTTTCTGAAATACAAGATAATCGCGTACATCACATTATTTCTAATGCAATTGTAGATGTATGTAGAGGAGAACTTTTCCAATTCCAAGATCAATTTAATAGTAATCAAACTATCACAAACTACTTAAGACGTATTAACCGTAAAACTGCATTATTAATCCAACTTGCTACTGAAGTAGGAGCAATTACGTCTGAAGCTGATGATGAAACGATTTATAAATTAAAAATGATTGGACATTATATTGGGATGAGCTTCCAAATTGTTGATGATATATTGGATTTCACTAGCACTGAGAAGAAACTAGGTAAACCAGTAGGCAGTGATTTAATGAACGGTCATATTACATTGCCAGTGTTATTAGAAATGCGAAAAGACCCAACATTTAAACAACAAATTGCAGCTTTAAATCATCAAACAAATCCTGCAGAGTTTGCGCCGATTATTTCACGTATCAGAGAATCTGATAGTATTCAACAATCTAAAGAAATCAGTGATAAATACTTGAATAAAGCACTAAATTTAATTGATCAATTAAATGAATCAAATGCGCAAAATTTATTTATTAAACTTATCAAAAAAATGGGTTCACGAAACGTTTAATTAGTATGAAAATATATTGAAAGCGCTTTATCAACCTGTTACTATTAAGAAGTAGCAGGTTGTTTTCTATAATAAACAAGCTTTATACATAATTAGCGCAAATTAAATAATCTGATTTTTTCAAATTTTTTAATGTTTATTACTTAAAAACATAGGGGGAAACACAATGGAAAGAACTTTTTTAATGATTAAACCAGATGCAGTACAACGTAATTTAATTGGAGAAATTATTACTCGTATCGAACGTAAAGGTTTAAAATTGGTTGGAGCTAAATTAATGACAGTGCCTCAATCATTAGCGGAAGAACATTATGAAGAACATAAAGAAAGACCATTTTATAATAAATTAATTTCATTTATTACATCAGCACCTGTTTTCGCAATGGTAGTTGAAGGGGAAGATGCAGTAAATGTATCTAGACATATTATTGGTAAAACAAATCCTTCTGAAGCAACACCAGGTTCTATTAGAGGCGATTTAGGATTAACTGTAGGTAGAAATGTTATTCATGGTTCAGATTCAGTTGCGTCTGCAAAACGTGAAATTAGTTTATGGTTTAAAGATGAAGAATTAAGTGATTACGAAGCAACTAGAGATACTTGGTTGTATGAATAATTTTTAAATATTAAATTAAAATGATAAGAGTAGCGCGCCTTCATAGTGTGTTACTCTTTATTTTTATGACATAAACTCTCTGCTAATTATTTAAATATTCACACTAATTCAATTAATATACAGAACATTAGTTATGTTCTAACGTTGAATATGATATGATAACACATATTACAATTTAACGTAGTAAAGGAAAGGAGCGTCTTCTCATGAGATATTTAACATCAGGAGAATCACATGGTCCTCAATTAACAGTAATTATTGAAGGTGTACCTGCAAATTTAGAAATTAAAGCTGAAGATATTAATACAGAAATGTATAAACGCCAAGGCGGCTATGGAAGGGGCCGCAGAATGCAAATTGAAAAAGATGCTGTCGAAATTGTTTCTGGCGTAAGAAACGGTTATACATTAGGTAGCCCCGTTACAATTGTAGTGAAAAACGATGATTTCACACATTGGAGAAATATTATGGGTATTGAACCTATAAGCGATGAAGAACGTAAAAACATGAAACGTACGATTACTAAACCACGTCCTGGTCATGCTGATTTAATCGGCGGTATGAAATACAATCATCGTGACTTAAGAAATGTTTTAGAACGTTCTTCTGCACGTGAAACAGCTGCTCGTGTGGCTGTAGGTGCTGTATCTAAAATTTTACTACAGCAATTAGGCATTCATACATATAGTCGTGTAGTTGAAATAGGCGGCGTTAAAGACGAAGGTTTATACGATTCTGAAACATTCAAACAAAATATCGATAAAAATGATGTTCGTGTCATCGATGAAACTATTGCTCAAAAAATGCGCGACAAGATAGATGAAGCTAAAAAAGAAGGTGACTCTATTGGTGGAGTCGTACAAGTTATGGTGGAAAATATGCCTATCGGTATCGGAAGCTATGTGCATTATGACCGTAAATTGGATGGCCGCATTGCACAAGGTGTAGTAAGTATTAACGCATTTAAAGGAGTTAGCTTTGGCGAAGGATTTAAAGCAGCTGAAAAACCAGGCAGTGAAATTCAAGACGAAATTTTATATGATTCTGAACAAGGTTTTTACAGAGGTTCAAATCACCTGGGCGGATTTGAAGGCGGTATGACAAATGGTATGCCGATTATCGTTAATGGCGTTATGAAACCTATTCCAACGCTATATAAACCTTTAAATTCAGTAGATATTAACACGAAAGAAGACTTTAAAGCTACAATTGAACGTTCTGATAGTTGTGCTGTACCAGCAGCTAGTGTGGTATGTGAACATGTTGTCGCTTTTGAAGTTGCTAAAGCATTACTTGAAGAGTTTCAATCAAATCATATAGATCAATTGAAAGAACAAATCTCTGAGCGTAGAAAACTTAATATTGAATTTTAAAAATATTATTTATTTGTAAGAATCGAGGTCTTTTTTATGCAATTACAAACGACATATCCTAATAATAATTATCCTATTATTGTTGAACATCATGCTTTTAATTATTTAACAGACTATATACAAGAGTATGATAAAGTCTTCCTTATTGTTGATGAGTATGTAGATTTTAATTTTAAAAGTAAATTTGACTCTCTACTTACTCAATCTAATATATTTAAAGTGACTGTGCCTGCTGGTGAGAAAATGAAAACCTTCCACCATTATCATGAAGTGCTTGAAAAATTGTTAGGATATCAACTTACAAGAAATACGTGTTTAGTAGCTATAGGTGGAGGCGCAACTGGTGATTTTACTGGATTTCTAGCATCTACGCTTTTACGAGGTGTAGATTTTATTCAGGTACCTACGACTATACTAGCGCATGATTCAAGTGTTGGGGGAAAAGTAGGTATTAATTCTTCACATGGGAAAAATCTTATTGGGGCATTTTATAGACCAAAAGCTGTTATTTATGATTTAGATTTCTTACAGACATTACCATATGAAGAAATATTAAGTGGTTATGCAGAAGTATATAAACATGCACTTTTAACAGGAGAAGTGGCAGTAGACGATATTGAGAAACACTTTTCTAATAAAGAAAAACTGCAATCACTAGAAGACATAGATCAATTTATATTTAAAGGTATTAAAACAAAATTAAATATTATTATTAAAGATGAAAAAGAACACAACATGCGTAAATATCTAAACTTAGGACATACGTTTGGCCACGCAGTTGAATATAAACATAAAATTCCTCACGGGCACGCGATTATGATAGGTATGATATATCAATTTATTGTATCTAATGCGTTGCTCAATGCTGAATTTGATATTCAACATTACTGGAATTATATTAAACAACTTCATTATCCAGTAGCCATTATTAATGATTTGAATTTTGAAGATATGTATAATTACATGTTATCTGATAAGAAAAATAATGGAGAAGGTATTCAAATGGTGCTACTTGAAACTATAGGTAAACCTTCAGTTCATCATGTTGATAAAGATATTTTAATGAATGCCTTTAATGAATTACAATCCTTAACAAAGTAGGTGAAAGATAATGGCAAATGAACAAATTATAGACATACACGGTCCTTTAAAAGGAGAAATTGAGGTTCCTGGAGATAAATCAATGACGCACAGAGCGATTATGTTATCTTCACTAGCAAAAGGTAAATCTGTCATTCATAAACCTTTATTAGGCGAAGACTGCCAACGTACTGCAGAAATTTTCAAATTGCTTGGTGTTGATATTACTATTACAGATGATAAAATTGTCGTGGATTCTCCGGGGTATGAAAACTTTAAAACGCCTCATCAAACGTTGTATACTGGCAATTCTGGTACTACGACGCGTTTGCTTGCTGGTTTGTTAAGTGGGTTAGGTATTGAATGCGTATTGTCAGGAGATAAATCTATTGGCACACGTCCGATGAACCGCGTATTAAAACCACTTCGTCTCATGGGTGCGAATATTCGTGGGGTAGAAGATAACTACACACCTTTAGTGATTGAACCCGCTTCTATTAAAGGAATTACTTACCAAATGGAAGTAGCAAGTGCACAAGTTAAAAGCGCTATATTATTAGCAAGTTTATTTGCTAATGATACAACTACCATTACTGAATTAGATATAAGTCGTAATCACACAGAAACGATGTTTGAACACTACAATATCCCTATTAACGTCGATGGTAAAATAATCAAACTAGAACCAAACGCACTTCAAAATATTAAAGCAAGAGATTTTAACGTGCCAGGAGATATCTCATCAGCAGCATTCTTTATTGTCGCTGCATTAATTACGCCAGGCAGTGACATTACAATTCATAATGTTGGCATAAACCCTACACGTTCAGGTATTATAGACATCGTTGAACAAATGGGCGGTAATATTGAACTATTTAATGTTACCAACACTTCTGAACCTACTGCCTCTATTAGAATCACTTATACACCAAACTTAAAGCCAGTGCATATAGAAGGGGATATAATCCCTAAAGCAATAGATGAATTACCAATCATTGCACTATTGTGTACTCAAGCCACAGGAACTAGTATTATAAAAGATGCAGAGGAATTAAAAGTTAAAGAAACAAATCGAATTGATACAACTGCTGATATGCTCGGCTTGTTAGGTTTCGAGCTTCAACCTACTGCAGATGGACTAATTATTCATCCATCAGAATTTACTACACCTGCTACAGTTGATAGTTTGACGGATCATCGTATAGGTATGATGCTCGCTATAGCAGGATTATTAAGTAGCGAACCAATTACAATTCGTCAGTTTGACGCAGTTAACGTATCATTCCCAGGTTTCTTGCCCAAATTAAAGCTTTTAGAAAATGAGGGATAATACACTATGGAGGATATCTATAAATTAATAGATGATATCAATCTTCAAAAACTAGATAATTTAGATACACGTGTCAATGAAGCATTAAATTCAAATAATGACGATGCTTTATTCATCTTAGGTGAAACCTTATATAATTTCGGTTTAACACCTCAAGGGCTAGAAGTATTTAGAACACTTTATCATAAGTATCCCGATGAAAGTGAATTATTAATTTACTTTATCGAAGGACTTATGTCTGAGAATCAAACAGATGAAGCATTAGAATATTTAAGTCAAGTTGAGCTTTCTACTGAAAAACTAATGCTTGAAGCTGATCTTTATCAACAAATTAATATGATAGAAGTTGCTATTGATAAACTTATAGAAGCGCGTGAACTTGAACCTAATGACCCAATTATTCATTTCGCATTAGCAGAGCTATTATACTTTGATGGCCAATATTTACGAGCTACTCGTGAATATGAAGTCGTCTTAGATACAGGTGAATATGAAGTCAACGGCGTTAATTTATTCGCTCGCATGGCTGATTGTGCTTTACAAAGTGGTAACTATAGTGATGCTATCAATTTATTCGACGAAATAAATGAAGATGAAATGACTTCAGAAGACTTCTTTAAAAAAGCGATTGCCTATGAAAAGAATGATATCACGCAAGAAGCAATTAAAATCATGACAACACTACTATCTAAAGACCCTGATTTTATTCAAGGTTACTTCTATTTACAATCTTTATATGAGAATGAAAAGAATTATGCTGATGCAATTGAAACCGGCAAAGAAGGTTTACGTTTAAACCAATTCTATAAAGAGTTAATGGTCTCAACAGGTAGTCTAGAAATTGAACATGGTGACGCTAATGAGGGTGTCGCATTACTTAAACAAGCACTTGAAGTAGATAACGCCTATCATGAACCACTATTAATCTTAAGTGACTTGTTCCGTAACGAAGAAGATTATGAAGCAATTATCGAATTATTATCTTATGTAGATGAAGAAGATTTAGATCCAGTATTCATGTGGCATTTAGCACATGCTTATGGAGAAGAAGAACGAGACAAAGAAGCGCAACATTTCTTTGAACTTGCTTACCCAACAATGAAATCTCAAAGCGCTTTCTTAAGTGACTATTATTTCTACTTAACTGAAATTGGTCATAAAGAACAAGCTAAATCTATACTAGATCAATTGTTAGAAATAGATCCTAGTAATGAAACATGGCACGAAGAAGCAAACCGATTGGATTATTAAAGTAGGTGATCCTATTGGAACATACACTTAACACTATGAAACAAAGCTATATTGAATATGCTTTGTTTCATTATCATTTTAAATCCCGTATTAGCGTTTGGCTGTTAAATTTTTTAAAAGCATCACCAAAACGCTTACAGAATATTCATTTTGTTAATAATAGAATTCCAAATCATACAACGCTTGAAATTGGTCTCAAAGATGCTAATGCTTCGGCCATCAAATTAACGAAAAATAATCGAATCCTTATTAATACTAATGAGATATTTACTTATATTACGAATCAGGCGATTTCTTTTGATATTTTAATTCATTTTGATGAAATACATCATCCTGATTCTAAATTTAATGATTTGATTATCCAACAGTTAATTCACTCAACGCATTATTCATCTTATTTAGAAAATATCCATAATCTTATTTTAGATACGTATAAAGAGAATTCCTTATTAGAACAATTACAAGTGAATATCGATTTAAGTTTACAAATGAATGATCGAGCACAATTTTATCAATTAACACAAATTCTAAATAATTTGAAAGCACGTCATCATTATTTATCATCAAAGGATTAATTACGCATGCTTAATTTAAAACAATTTTGGGAGTTAACACTCTTTCATCGTACTTGTTTGATATATTTGCTCATTTGTAATATATGTGGAACGATATATGGCTTTATATGGTATGGCGACCAATTAGTTAAAACGCCATGGTATTTTTTGCCTTTCGTTCCAGATAGCCCAGTCGCTTCTTTGTTTTTATGTGTAGCTATCATTGGCTTACTTTTCAATAAACGAAATTCAATAATAGAAGCTTTAGCCTTTGTTACTTTATTCAAATATGGGCTATGGGCTGTCATTATGAATGTAATAATGATTTCTTATGCTCATGATATTACGATTATGAATATCTTTCTTATTATGAGTCACGGCATCATGGCTATAGAGGCTTTATACTTCTATCCTAGATTTACTATTACAATGCACGGATTATTTATAGCTATAATATGGGTATTTAACAACGATTATATAGACTATGTGCTTGACAAATATCCGTATTATAATTTTATTGCTACTCATATATCTATGGTAGGATATATCGCATTTATACTAAGTATTCTAGCCATCATGTTGTATTATTATTTACAATTTGTACCAAAGTTTAAATTATTTGATTATAAGGACAAGAGTCAGTAGAATATTAATAAAAGGAGAGTGGAATTATTGTCAATAGTGTCTTATATAATATATATCGTCATTATTATGCTCATTCCAATGTGGGCACAACACAAAGTTAAATCAAATTATGAAAAATATTCACAAGTTAGATCAACAAGTGGTAAAACAGGTCGCGAAGTAGCCGAAGAGATTCTACATGCCAATGGTATTTATGATGTAGATGTCGTGAAAGGTGAAGGCTTTTTAACTGACCACTATGATCCAAATAAAAAAGTTGTTTGTTTATCTCCGGCAAACTTTGATAGACCATCAGTAGCTGGTACAGCTATTGCAGCCCATGAAGTTGGACACGCTATCCAACATGCTCAAGGTTATGCTTTCTTACGTTTCAGAACTGCATTAGTACCTTTAGCAAACTTAGGTAGTTCACTTAGCTACATGATTGTAATGCTAGGTGTTATCTTAACAGCAATGGGCAGTGCATTTGGTTCAACAGCATTATGGATTGGCGCTGGATTATTATCACTAGCTGTCCTTTTCTCTATTGTTACATTACCTGTTGAATTCGATGCAAGTTCAAGAGCAATGAAACAAATTACTGCTTTAAATATTGTGAATGAAAAAGAATATAAACATGCGAAAAAAGTATTATCTGCTGCCGCTATGACATATGTTGCAGCAACTGCTACAGCTGTTGCTGAACTTGTAAGAATTATCTTAATGGCAAGAGCAAGTGATAATAACTAAATATTTTTTATAAGCTGGTACTTACTAATATGAGTGAGTACCAGCTTTTTTAAATTGTAAATTGAAACGAACCACATATTTATATATGTATGCTTTTAATTGGCACTTTAAATTAAATGATGTTTTCCATATTCATAAAATGCATGATTGTTTAATATGATATATACTATATTAGAATCATTTGCAAAGGAGTTTAGTTATGAAATCAATGAAAGATATGCAAAATGAAGTTGATGATTATATTGGACAATTCAAAGTAGGATATTTCTCTCCATTAGCTAACCTAGCTCGTCTAACTGAGGAAGTAGGCGAATTAGCTAGAGAGATTAATCATTATCATGGTGAAAAGAAAAAGAAAGACTCCGAAGCAGAAAATACAATCAAAGCAGAACTTGGTGATAATTTATTCGTATTACTTTGCATCGCCAACTCATTAGATATAGATATGACTGAAAGTTTTAATGAAACTATGCAAAAGTTCAATACACGAGATAAAGATCGTTTCGAGCGTAAATAAACGATATAAATAGAAAGGACGGGAATTACCTTATGAAAATAGGTATAACTTGTTACCCTTCAATGGGTGGTTCCGGGATTATAGCAACCGAATTAGGGATTAAAATGGCTGAAAGAGGACATGAGGTTCACTTTATTACCTCAAATATTCCATTTAGAATACGTAAACCCTTACCAAATATTAGATTCCACCAAGTTGAAGTTAATCAGTACGCTGTTTTTCAATATCCTCCTTATGACATTACGTTAAGTACAAAGATTTCTGATGTCATCAAAGAATATGATTTAGATATTCTACATATGCATTACGCAGTACCCCATGCCGTATGTGGTATTCTAGCGCGTCAAATGTCAGGTAGAGATATTAAGATTATGACTACATTACACGGCACAGATATCACAGTTCTAGGCTATGATCATTCACTTAAAGGCGCAATTAAATTTGGTATTGAACAAAGCGATATTGTGACGAGCGTAAGCCATTCATTAGCGGAACAGACTAAAGATATTATTGAAACTGAGAAAGAAATTGTACCTATTTATAATTTTGTCCGTGAAAATGAATTCCCAACACGTCACGAAACAAAACTTAAAGAAATGTATGGTATTAAACCTGAAGAAAAGGTATTAATTCATGTATCTAACTTCAGAAGAGTAAAACGTATAGATACGATATTAGAAACGTTTGCTAAAGTACATGCTAAGTTACCAAGCAAGCTTATTTTATTAGGTGATGGACCTGAATTACTTGATATGCGAAAGAAAGCAAGGGAACTTGAGATTGAAGAGTTTGTCTTATTTTTAGGAAAGCAAGATCAAGTGAGCGAATTTTATCAAATGTCAGATTTAGTATTATTATTAAGCGAGAAAGAAAGCTTTGGTCTGACTCTACTTGAAGCTATGAAAACAGGTGTAGTACCTATTGGTTCTAATGCTGGTGGTATTAAAGAAGTTATTAAACATGAAGAAACAGGATTTATTGTGGACATTGGCGATAGTGAAAGTGCTAGCAATTATGCTTTAGAATTATTAACTAATCCAGCACTTTATGAGAAGCTACAGTCTAATATGCTTAAGGATATTGAAGAACGCTTTGCTTCAGATTTAATTACTGATCAATATGAATATTATTATAAAAAAATGTTAAATAAAGAAGAGGCTTAGTATGGGAATTGAATTATTTGAAAAGGCATTGCCTATTTTAGATACAATTGAAAAAAATGGTTTTGAAGCTTATTTCGTTGGGGGTTCTGTGAGAGATTATATTATGGATAGAGCAGTTCATGATATTGATATCACTACAAGCGCCACACCTGATGAAATAGAAGCTATGTTTGACCATACGATTCCGATTGGTAGAGAACATGGGACAGTCAACGTAGTTTATCGAGGCGATAACTATGAAGTGACTACTTTTAGAGCAGAATCAGACTATGTAGATCACCGTAGACCAAGTGAAGTTTATTTTGTACGTGATTTATATAAAGATGTTCAACGTCGTGATTTTACAATTAATGCTATCGCTATGGATAAAAATTATAAGCTATATGATTATTTTGAAGGCCAAGATGATATCAATCATCGTCTTATTCGCACAGTTGGTAATGCTCAAGAGCGTTTTGGTGAAGACGCTTTACGTATTCTTAGAGGACTACGTTTTCAATCTCAATTAGCATTTACAATAGATAAATTTACTTATATAGCTATGAAAGAGCAAATTGCTGATATAGAACATTTATCAATAGAACGTATTGTAGTCGAGTTGAAGAAATTAATAAGCGGGCAAAATGTTAAAGAAAGTTATAATAATCTATTAAAACTAGGCCTATTTACACATGTTTCTTTTTTCAAGGATGTAGATATGACTGAAGTAAAAATAGATACGTCTATCAGTTTTGAATTGTGGTTAGCTATCATTGTGACTAAATGCCAGCCTCAAACGTCATTATCCAAATTAAAAATTAGTAATAAAGAAAAATCAGATATACAACATTATTCAAAAATAATGACGGCATTACCTCAAATAAATAGTAAAAAAGATTTGAAACTATGCGTGTATGATTATGGTAAGACAAATATACTAGAGGTTCTTAGCATTCAATCTATACTTCACGATAATGATTTAGCAACCGCTTCACCTTTAATTGTTAATGAACAAGCAATTAATGAAATAGCGAACCAACTTCCTATTCAAACCCGTAAAGAAATGAATGTTAATGGTGGCGATTTGTTAAATCATTTTCAAAAGAAAAGTGGGCCGTGGTTAAAAGAGTTACTTCGCAAAATTGAATGTGCAATTATTACTGGTAAAGTTCAAAATACTAAAGATGAAATTTTGAAGTGGGTGGATGACAATGTCAAAATATAGTCAAGACGTTATTGCAATGCTATATAAAAACCAATCCGAATATATTTCAGGGCAATATATCGCTGATCAATTACAAATTTCTAGAGCTGCAGTTAAAAAAATTATTGACCAATTAAAATTAGATGGTTTCGATATTAAATCGATTAATCAAAAAGGCCATAAATTAAATGCATTACCTAATCAATGGTATAGTGGCATTGTATCTAGTTTATTAGAAGAGCAAAATCTTATTTCTACCGTAAAAGTGTATGATTCAGTTGAATCAACACAAACGATTGCTAAGCAAACTTTGGTAGACCATGAAGATTCAATGATGATACTTAGTGAAGAACAAACGCAAGGTCGTGGTAGATTTAATCGTAACTGGGCATCATCAAAAGGCAAAGGTTTATGGATGTCATTAGTTTTAAGACCTAATGTGCCGTTTTCTATGATTCCGAAATTCAATTTATTTGTAGCACTGGGTATTAGAGATGCTATTCAAGCATTCTCAAATGATAAAGTAGCGATTAAATGGCCAAATGATATTTATATTAATGACAAAAAAGTATGTGGCTTTTTAACTGAAATGGTAGCGAATTACGATGCTATAGAAGCCATTATCTGTGGTATAGGCATTAATGTTAATCATCAAAAGCAAGATTTCGAAAAAGAGATTGAACATAGAGCAACAAGTATCCGTTTACATAATGACGATAAAATAGACAGATATCTTTTTTTAACGACATTAATAAATGAAATTGAAAAGCGCTATACTCAATTTTTAAATCAACCATTTAGTGAAATTAGAGAAGAGTATATCGAAGCTTCAAACATTTGGCATCGTAAATTGCGATTCACTGAAAACGACAACCAATTTGTAGGAGAAGCGATTGATATTGATCATGATGGTTTCTTAATGGTAAAAGATGAGAATGACGAAGTAAGACGTTTAATCAGCGCAGATATAGATATATAAGTAAAAGACATGGGAATAAGGAGAGATAAAAATGGCAAACACAAGTTTTGCGGTAGTTGATTTAGAGACGACCGGTAATCAACTTGACTATGACGAAATTATACAAATTGGTATTACATTTGTTCGCGATAATAAAATATCTGGAACATATCATTCGATGATACGTACTGATTTAGAAATACCGCCATTCATCCAAGCGTTAACTTCGATCGAAGAAACTATGTTAGAAGAAGCGCCATATTTCCATGAAATTGCAGATGAAATTTTTTATCAGTTAAAAGATTGTGTGTTCGTAGCACATAATGTGGATTTTGATCTTAATTTCATCAAAAAAGCTTTTGAAAAAAGTGGTATTACATATGCACCAAAAAAAGTGATAGATACGTTAGAATTGTTCAAAATTGTCTTTCCTACAGATAAGAGCTATCAGCTAAGCGAATTGGCAAATTCTCACAATATTCCACTTGCCAATGCACATAGAGCGGATGAAGACGCGACAACAACGGCATACTTAATGATAAAAGCTTTTAAAAAGTTTGAACAACTACCAATAGATACACTTAAACAACTTTATTATTTAAGTAAGAACCTTAAATATGATTTGTTTAACATACTATTCGAAATGGTTCGTCAACATAAACAAACTGAATTAGATGACCAATTTGATCAGTTTGAACAGATTATTTATAAAAAGCAAAGTGATTTAAAAGCACCTCAAACAAACTTTAATGGTTCTTTAAAACAACTTTATACAAAAGTAACCGAGGCTTTAAATCTTACTTATCGTCCACAACAACTTTATTTATCAGAAATAATATTGGAACAATTAATGCATAGTGATAAAGCTATGATTGAAGCGCCATTAGGTAGTGGCAAGTCGCTTGCTTATTTATTAGCAGCTTTAATGTATAACATTGAAACTGGTCGTCATGTCATGATTTCAACAAATACAAAATTGCTTCAAAATCAATTACTTCAAAAAGATATACCAAGTTTAAATGACGCTTTGAATTTTAAAATTAATGCAGCGTTAATTAAAAGTAAAAGTGATTATATTTCTCTTGGTTTAATTAGCCAAATTTTAAAAGATGATACGTCTAATTATGAAGTCAATATTCTAAAAATGCAGTTACTTATTTGGATCACTGAAACTAAAACAGGGGATATTCAAGAATTGAACCTTAAGGGTGGCCAAAAAATGTATTTTGAGCAAAAAGTTGAAACGTATGTACCCGTAAGACATGATATTCATTATTATAATTACATCAAACGCAATGCCCAAAATATTCAAATTGGTATAACAAATCATGCGCATTTAATTCATTCTGACCAAGAGAATACAATCTATCAATTATTTGACGATTGTATTATAGATGAAGCCCATCGTTTACCTGACTATGCACTTAACCAAGTTACGAATGAACTTAATTATTCAGATTTGAAGTATCAGCTTGGATTAATAGGTAAAAATGAAAACGAAAAATTGTTAAAAGCAGTTGATCAATTAGAACAACAGCGTATTTTAGAACAATTAGATATTGCGCCAATTGATGTATTTGGGCTAAAAAGTAATATTACAGATATCCATGATTTAAATGAAATCTTATTTAATAACATTTTTAAAATCATACAAAATTCTGAAGTTCACGATGATGATGTGCATCGTTATCATTACGTATTTGATTTCGATAAAAAACAAATCCTTAAAGACTTACATTCTATTGTAGACAAGATTAATAAAACGTTGGAATTTTTCAATGGCATGAATCACAAAACGATTAAATCTATTCGTAAACAATTATTGTATATTAATGACAGTTACAGAAATATTGAGCAAAGTTTGAAAAATAATCATACTGCTTATATTTCCATTAAAAATATATCTCAAAAATCAACTATTCGTTTAATTGTAAAAGATTATGATGTAAAAGACGTTCTCACAACACAAGTACTAGATAAGTTTAATTCTTTAACATTTATTTCAGGCACGTTAACATTTAATCATTCATTTGACGCATTTAAAAATTGGTTCAATGAAGATATACATTTTAATACTTACGAAGTACAGTCCACTTTAACTAATAAAAAGAATACAAATATCTACATACCAAGCGATGTAGCATCTTATAATTATAAAAATATTGATGACTATGTAGCTTCAATAGTGGATTATCTTGAAGAGTATGTTTCTATTACAGAATCCAAGTGTCTCGTTCTCTTCACAAGTTATCGCATGATGTATATGGTTCAAGAGCTATTAAATGAATTGCCAACCTTTGAAGATTACGTTATTTTGACCCAACAACAAAACCAAAACTATAAAATAGTTCAACAATTTAATAATTTTGATAAATCAATTCTTTTAGGAACATCTACTTTCTTTGAAGGATTTGACTATCAATCTAGTGGCATTAAATGTGTAATGATAGCTAAATTACCATTCATGAATAAATACAATACGAAGCATTGGTTAATGGATTCGGAATTTGATTCTACGTTTAAAGATTACGTCTTGCCAGATGCCGTTACTCGCTTTAGACAAGGGTTAGGACGTTTAATTCGTAAGGAAGATGATAAAGGGCTTATTGTGTCATTTGATGATCGACTTGTTAATAGTAATTACAAATCTTTCTTTGCTCAAACATTGGAGAATTATGTTCAGAAAAAAGGGGACATACAACAGTTCAGTAAATTATTGCAAAAAATCCAACGAGATATTAACAAAAATAAATAATTTTAAAAGAATATGTTTAACGCAAAATAATCATGTGCTAGAACTTCACTATCTATTTTGTTAAAATAATAAAGGATTGTATAAATAGAAATTTCAATTAGGAGATCAGTTATGAAAACAACTATAAAACAAGCTAAACAGCATCTTAACCAAGAAGTAACTATAGGTGCTTGGTTAACAAATAAACGCTCTAGCGGTAAAATTGCATTCTTACAATTACGTGATGGTAGTGGCTTTATGCAAGGTGTAGTTGTCAAATCAGAAGTTGATGAAGACACATTTAAACTTGCTAAAGACATCACTCAAGAATCATCACTATACGTGACAGGCGTTATTACTGAGGATAACCGTTCAGATTTAGGATACGAAATGCAAGTGAAATCAATTGAAGTCATTCACGAAGCACATGACTATCCAATCACACCTAAAAATCATGGTACTGAATTCTTAATGGATCACCGTCACTTATGGTTACGTTCTAAAAAACAACATGCTGTAATGAAAATCAGAAATGAAATTATTAGAGCAACTTATGAATTCTTTAATGAAAATGGCTTCACTAAAATTGACCCACCAATTTTAACTGCAAGTGCACCGGAGGGTACAAGTGAGCTATTCCATACTAAATATTTTGATGAAGATGCTTTCTTATCACAAAGTGGACAACTATACATGGAAGCTGCCGCAATGGCACATGGTCGTGTATTCTCATTTGGTCCTACTTTTAGAGCAGAAAAATCAAAAACACGTCGTCATTTAATCGAATTCTGGATGATTGAACCTGAAATGGCATTTACTAATCATGCAGAAAGCTTAGAAGTACAAGAACAATATGTGGCTCATATCGTTCAATCAGTTCTTAAAAACTGTAAATTAGAATTAAAAGCTTTAGATAGAGATACAACTAAATTAGAAAAAGTGGCAACGCCATTCCCAAGAATTTCTTATGATGATGCTATCAAGTTCTTAAAAGAAGAAGGATTTGATGACATTGAATGGGGCGAAGACTTTGGTGCGCCTCATGAGACAGCTATTGCTAATCATTACGATTTACCAGTATTTATTACGAACTATCCAACTAAGATTAAACCTTTCTATATGCAACCAAACCCTGAGAATGAAGATACTGTATTATGTGCAGACTTAATTGCACCAGAAGGATATGGAGAAATCATTGGTGGATCAGAACGTATTAATGATTTAGATTTATTAGAACAACGTATCAATGAACATCAATTAGATGAAGAAAGCTATAACTATTATTTAGATTTACGTCGCTATGGCAGTGTGCCACACAGTGGTTTCGGATTAGGCTTAGAACGTACTGTAGCTTGGATTTCAGGCGTGGAACACGTGAGAGAAACATCTCCATTCCCACGTTTATTAAATCGTTTATATCCATAAGCTACTTTACACTTAGAAACACATATATTAATTTCGTCCAGTCAGTTTTATATGACTGGACTCTTTTTCAATTTTTAAAAAGGAGGTATTCAACTTGGACAAATTTCAACTTAAAACACGACCAGTCGTTGTGAGACGTGAGCTTTTAGATCATTATTCAGAATTAGGTATGTCCGAGAAAGATTTAATCATATTGATTAAACTTATCTATGCCTCAGAAATTTCAAACAAACAACCTTCTATTGATTTTCTAAAAAAAGGTTCTACAATGGAGCCTAGAGAAGTGACTTCTATTATTCAAAATTTAATTCAAAGAGATTTGTTAGAACTCCAAGTAAAAAAAGATGAAGAAGGTAAATTTACCGAATATATGAATTTGGATGGATTTTATGAGAAATTGAGTCACATTTTAGCTCAAGATCAAGTCGATAATAAACAATCAAATTCTCAACAACAATTTAAAGATTTATTCCAATATATCGAACAGTTATTCGCAAGACCTTTATCACCATATGAAATTGAAACATTGAATCAATGGATTGATGTAGATCAACACGATTTTGCATTGATACGTTCAGCACTAGATGAAGCTTACAGTCATGATAAATTAAGCTTTAAATACGTAGATCGTATCTTGTTAAATTGGAAGAAGAATAACGTTACAACGATTGATGAATCTAAAAAAATTAGAGAACAATTCAACAAACCTAAAATGACTCATACTGTAAAACATGTACCGAAATTTGATTGGTTAAATGGAGAGAAATTAGATGATAAGTAAGAAAAAAGCACTCGAAATGATAGATGTGATAGCAGATATGTTTCCTGACGCAGAATGTGAATTAAAACATGATAATGCATTTGAACTTACTATCGCTGTTTTGTTATCGGCTCAATGTACAGATAATTTAGTTAACAAACTAACACGTTCACTTTTCAAAAAATATAAAACGCCAGAAGATTATGTAAATGTGGACATAGAAGAGTTACAAGACGATATTCGTTCAATTGGATTATATCGAAATAAATCTAAGAATATTAAAAAATTATGTGAATCATTACTTGAAAAGTTTGATGGAGAAGTCCCACATACTCATAAAGAACTTGAAAGTCTAGCAGGTGTAGGGCGAAAGACTGCAAATGTAGTAATGAGTGTAGCATTTGGAGAACCATCATTAGCGGTGGATACTCACGTAGAACGTGTTTCTAAACGCTTAGGCATTAATAGATGGAAAGATAACGTAACTCAAGTCGAAGATAGGTTATGTAGTATTATCCCTAAAGAAAGATGGAGTAAAAGTCACCATCAACTCATTTTCTTCGGACGTTATCATTGTATCGCACGTAAACCGAAGTGTGATATTTGTCCTTTATTAGAGGATTGTAGAGAAGGACAAAAGCGAATGAAAGCATAATAAAAGGAAGCTTGATATTATGATTACTAAACATGATTTTGAACCCTTAGAGGAACAATTGGAGCAATTAGCAAGTAAAAGGGCGCTTAATTCAACTGAAGCTAAACCTGTGATTGATCAATACTTTACATTAATCATTGATTTCTTTAGACAAATTAATGAAATAGAGGAGATAGATTTTCAAAATCTTGAGAATTATCCTGTAGTTCCTATGAATTTTGAAGAACGTTATAAATATATGTTAGCTAGAAAATATCATTTTATGGGTTATAGTCAAATGAAGACATTAAAAGTAGAACTTATTAAAATGAACGCCTCATATCAAATTAGAAAAAAACGCTAAATAGCATATTAAAAAGGCTGGGCAAATTGCCCAGCCTTTTTGTATAGCTATTTAACTTATTAATAATGGATAACCATCTATACAATTATCTGTTGAAATTAAACATGTTCGCAATCGTATTGCCATTATTATTGTTGTTATTAGCATTTGAATTATTTTGTTGTGTTGAATTATTGTTTCCAGTGTTACCTGAATTATTTGACTCACTAGAAGAGTCATCAGATGATTCAGATGATGGGCTAGAGCTTCTTGATGAACCATCACTAGAACCGTTACTACCGTAAACTTCACGAGTAGTCGTGTTGTTATCAGGGTGACCACTTACAGATAAATCATCTGCTTTAGAGCCAACAACTGAATCAGGTTTCTTGAAGTCACCATCATTACTTGAAGTAATGTCAGACATAACATCCTCATATAAGAATTGAGGATATTCTTGTTCAGTGTGACCTAAGAATGAGTTAGTTCCGCCTTCTTTGATTTGGCTGAATCCCATCCAAATTGACATTGTATATTTAGGTGTGAAACCGTTAATCCAAACATCTTTCGCAGCGTTATCTGGTAAGTTGTATTGTTGGTTAATTTCTGCACCATACGTACTTGTACCAGTTTTAGCACCCATTGTTACACCTGAAACGCCATGACCATAAGCTGAACCATAAGGTTTAAATGTACCAGTTAACATTTCAGCTAACATGTAAGATGTATAATCTTTCATAGCTTTATGACTAGTGTGATCGAATTCAACAGTGTCCCCATCATCAGTAACAACTTTTTGAATTGAATGTGCATTGTTATAAGTACCACCATTAGCAATTGAAGCAAATGCTGATGCTAATTGAGTAGGTGAGAACTCTGAAGCGCCACCACCTAAGATATCTGATGGGCCAAGATCATTTTGATAATCTAAACCAACTTTAGAAGCAAAGTCTTTTACTGAATCTTTACCACCTTGAGATTGAGCTTCTTGCCAAGTTTTTAATGCTGGGATGTTGAAACTTTGTCTTAATGCATCATAAGCTGATACCTTACCATGTCCTTGACTATCATAGTTTCGGAAAGTACCGCCATCAATTTGATAACTTGATTCATCTTGGATAGCATGATTAGTTGCCCATTGCATGTTTTCAATAGCTGGACCATATGCTAAGAATGGTTTTAGAGATGAACCAGTTAAGTGAGCGTCTGTCGCAGCATTTCGGTCAACTACATCTTTAAAGTTACGTCCACCAGAAATTGCTACAATTCCACCGGATTTACTATCAAGAATTGTTGCACCAACTTGTTGGTCATCATTTTTATAGTAATTACCGTTATTAATACGATCTTGTAATGTTTTTTGAACACCTTTATCCATATCAGTATAGATTTTAATGCCACTTTGTAATAAATCACTTAAGTTTTTATCTTTAAAGTGTTTATTATTCATTAATTCAGCTTTAACAAAGTTAACATAAGAATCGTATTCTGGATCTTCATCAGTTGAACCGATTTGACGTTCTTTATTAGAACGTTTGACTAAGTTATCTTCTAATGAAGTCTTTTTAGCTTCTTGCCACTGTTTGTCTGAAATTCTATGATGATAGTGCATTAAGTATAAAACAGTTTCTTTACGACTTTCCGCTTCTTTAGGGTTGTCGTAAATGTTATAAAGGTTAGGAACCTGAGGTAAACCAGCTAAGTACGCTGATTCAGCTAAATTTAAATCTTTCAAATCTTTATCGAAATAGTATTTAGCTGCAGCTCTTACACCATAAACGCCATCAGAGTAATAAATTTTGTTTAAATACATTTGGAAGATTTCATCTTTACTGTATTCTTGCTCTAGACGATATGATAAGTAAGCTTCTTGTGCTTTACGGCCGATAGATTTTTTCTCAGTTAGGAACGAACGTTTAACAACTTGTTGTGTTAACGTTGAGGCACCTTGTGAACCAAATCCACCAGTCAAGTTCTTACCAACAGCGCCAAATAAACGTTTGTAGTCTAAGGCACCATGATCATAGAAACGGTTATCTTCAGTTGCTAACACGGCATTTCTCATATTCTTAGGAACATCTTTTAAATCAACATGTTCTCTTCTAGCACCGTTGTCTAATTTTTTAACCAAATCACCATTCCTATCATAAATTTCGGCAGGCTTTGGATCTTGTAGTTTAGATTCATTAAATGCTGGTGCTTTCCAAGCATAATATGCAAATAATAAAATACCGAGTAAAACTAAGATGAAAAAGGCGATTAATAAAAAGCCTATAATCTTGATAATCGTTCGTTTTACATTTCTATTCTTTTTTTCTTTGGATTTCCCATTTTTCCCTTT
The DNA here is from genome assembly GCF_002902575.1 of Staphylococcus croceilyticus. Lineage (GTDB taxonomy): Bacteria > Bacillota > Bacilli > Staphylococcales > Staphylococcaceae > Staphylococcus > Staphylococcus croceilyticus. The sequence goes on from NZ_PPRD01000013.1 coordinate 34,196, forward strand.
ATTGGGTTGAGAAGATTCTTTGTTTTCCGTCATACGCGGTCCTCACTTTCATCTAATATCAACTTATCAACAGCCTTGAGGTAATCTAATCTTGGTTGATACTGATAAGGAATATAGTAACTATTTTTTCTTATTTCTTCAACTGTTATTGATTTTTTTATTTCATTTTTATATCTTTTCCAAAAAGGTTGAAATTTAGAAAATGGCAAAAGATATACTTCATCAAGCATTTTAAATCTTATCAATAAAAACACAATTCCTTTCTGAAGAAATGTATTCTTCATATGTTCAACTTGATGATCATGAATATTATTTAAAGGAAAAGATGTTTTATTTTTAGTTTCCTTTGCTTCAAAATCAATATAATAGCCTTTATAAACGCCATTATAGTCAGTTGTAGAAGGGGTACGAAAGTAAGCTTCATTAATTACGGCTTTACTTCGTTTAGGATAGTGAACGTTAACGATTTGAATTGGCGTAGGTTTTTTATGTATAACAGCCTTTCCATGATTTAAATAATAATCGTTAGATAGTTCAATATCTTTTTCAAGGGACATACCTCGTCCACCATATTCTATTTTACTATAAGAGGGACGTGTAGTACTTCCGACGTTAGTCTTATTTTCCTTGAAAGGTTTCCCATTAGGATAATTCATAGTATTCACCACGCTAGTTTGTTAATAGAAATTATGAAGTATATCTATGTACAGATGAATTTATCATATAATCTTTTATAGAATTACTATTTAACAAACTAATTTAGAAAATAATGAAAATTCATTATTAACCTTCTTTATTTTAACGTGCTTTAACTATGAAAACAATACATGACTGAATTTGTAAGGTGTACGCAACATTACAATAATGAAAGAATTCTAATAAGTGCTAAACTTTTGCTTGTTTACTACTACATGACGGTAGGAATGAATTATGATAAATTTAATCAGTGTAGGAGGCATCTTCATGGAAAGAGTTGTAAAAGCACTATTAAAAGAACTTCAATATATTGAAACACACTATAATGAAGTTAAAACAACAGGTGAAGATTTTGATTTTTATCAGAAGGTTGTTCCATATACTCAGTATATTGATGATACATTAAACGAGTTAATTCAATATAAAAACGACATCATACAATTGCCTTATATGAATGAGAGGAAATTCAATTTATTGGTAAACAATATCAAAGAATTATCAGTAGATTGTCATTTTCACAGAACAAGTAGAAAACTTTTCACTGAAAAACTTAAAGCTGTTAATTACGATTTAAACTATTTACTTGAATACTATATAGAATAGAGTGATGCGTACTTTGAAGACACTATATGTGACAGGATATAAATCTTTTGAATTAAATATTTTTAAAGATGATATGCCCGAAGTGAATTATCTTAAAGCATTCATTAAACACAAATTATTACAATATATCGATGAAGGACTTGAATGGGTATTGATTCAAGGTCAAATTGGAATCGAACTTTGGGCAGCTGAAGTTGTTCTTGATTTAAAACAAACTTATCCTGAGTTAAAACTCGGTATAATTACTCCTTTTTACGGACATACTTCGAAGTGGAATGAAGTTAATCAAGCTAAGTATAATGCTATTGTAGAAAAAGCAGACTTTCTAGAGAGTGTCCATCACACCGAATATGAAGGGCCTTATCAGTTTAAACAAACTGATCAATTTATGCTAGATCATACAGACATGACGTTACTAATATACGATGATGAACAAGAGGCAAGTCCCAAGTTCTTCAAGAGGATGTTAGTTGATTTTATGGATAAAACAAACTATACTTGTGATATTGTTGCATTTGATGAACTCACTGCTTTTATAAATGATTTACAGTGGGAACAAAATCAAAGTTTCGAATGAGGTGGAAAAAATGGCAGATGTTTCTTTAAAGCTTTCAGCAAAAGATATCTATGAAAAAGACTTTGAAAAAACGATGGCACGTGGTTATCGTCGTGAAGAAGTTGATGCTTTTTTAGATGATATTATTACTGATTATCAAAAAATGGCCGATTTAAATAACGAAGTAGTTAAATTATCTGAAGAAAATAATAAACTAAGAAAAGAAGTAGAAGATTTAAGATTACGAGTAGCGACATCTAGACCTTCTGACAACAAGTCATTCTCTTCAAACAATGCAAGTTCATCGAATAATGTAGATATTTTAAAAAGAATTTCAAATCTTGAAAAAGCTGTATTTGGTAAATAATGATTAAGCAATAAATATATTAAGACAAGCAAATTTACTAGTGTTTTAAAAATAAAAAATATCTGTTATAGTTTTTAAATATGTGTTATAATCTCAAAAGTGATATTTTGGGTAATCGCTATAGAAATATAGAGGAAAGTCCATGCTCACACAGTCTGAGATGACTGTAGTGTTCGTGCTTGATGAAACAATAAATCAAGGCATTAATTTGACGGCAACGAAATAGCCTAAGTCCTTAGATATGGCTAGAATAGTTTGAAAGTGCCACAGTGACGTAGCTTTTATAGAAATATAAAAGGTGGAACGCGGTAAACCCCTCGAGTGAGCAATCCAAATTAGGTAGGAGCACTTGTTTAGCGGAATTCAACGTATAAACGAGACGTCTTTATTCGCATAATAAAGATATGTAGACAGATGGTTACCACCAGAGTACCAGTACAACTAGTGTACGTTATGAGTACAACGGTACAGAACATGGCTTACAGAAATATCATTGACTAGTTTAGCTCTCCCATTAGAAGGAGAGCTTTTTTCATTCTTCCAATTTATACTTATACATATATGATTTAAACTCTGTTAACATATAACATAACAATAATGACAAAGGAGACAAACCAATGTTCCAATTATTAGCAGTATGTCCAATGGGATTAGAAGCAGTCGTTGCAAAAGAAATCCAAGAACTTGGCTATGAAACACAGGTAGAAAATGGGCGTATCTTTTTCGAAGGAGATACAAAAGCTATCGTTAAATGCAACTTATGGTTACGAACTGCTGATCGACTTAAAATCGTCGTAGGTAGATTTAATGCCAAAACATTTGATGAATTGTTTGAAAAAACAAAAGCTTTGCCATGGGAAAATATTATTGATAAAGAAGGCCAATTTCCTGTACAAGGACGAAGCGTTAAATCTACGCTTTACAGTGTGCCAGACTGCCAAGCTATTACTAAAAAAGCCATTGTTGAACGTTTAAAACATGCTTATAACGAAAAGGGCTGGTTAAATGAAAGTGGTGCTAAATACCCAGTAGAAGTAGCTATTCTAAAAGATAATGTGTTACTTACAATTGATACATCAGGTTCAGGACTAAATAGACGTGGATATCGTATTGCTCAAGGCGAAGCACCAATTAAAGAAACATTAGCAGCAAGCTTAGTAAAACTTGCAAACTGGAAAGGTGATACGCCATTTATAGACCCATTCTGTGGTTCAGGAACTATTGCGATTGAAGCATGTTTAATTGCTCAAAATATCGCACCTGGATTTAACCGCGATTTCGTTTCTGAAGAATGGAACATTATGCCTCCTAACATTTACGATGAAATGCGGGATGAGGCTGACAAACAAGCTGATTATGATAAAGAAATTCAAGTTTTTGCTTCTGATATTGATCCAGAAATGGTTGAAATAGCTAAACGTAATGCAGAAGAAGTAGGCTTAGGAGATATTATTCAGTTCAGCGTTAAAGACGTAAATACATTAACGATTGATACAGAAGAGCCAGTTGCTTTAGTAGGTAATCCACCTTATGGTGAACGTATTGGTGACAGAGATGAAGTTGAAGAAATGTATCGCTATATTGGAAAATTAATGAAACAACACCCTTATTTATCTGCTTACATTTTAACTAGCAATAAAGAATTCGAATATCTTGTTAATAAAAAAGCAACTAAACGTCGTAAATTATTTAATGGTTACATTGAATGCACGTATTATCAATACTGGGGTCAAAAACCTGCAAAGAATTAATATTTGATCCATAAATATAAATAAGTCATTTTTCAAGTTTAGTTTTTATTAAATTTGTAAATTTACTTTAACTTATTAGAAAATATTTAATTAATTTAAACAATTTATTAGCGCTCTTATTATGACTGATGTAAAGTGATAATAAGAGTGTTTTAACATTTAACTTCATACATATTAATTACATCTTAGTTAGGAGAGAGAAATATGCAAACTGTTTTAATTATAGGCGCTAATGGTAAGGTTTCTATAGAGGCAACTAAAATATTTTTAGAAGATACTTCATTTAATGTAGATTTATTTTTAAGAAATGCACATCGTATCCCTGATTATGCATCTAATCGTATTACCGTATTTGAAGGGGACGCAAAAAATGAAGAAGACTTAGAAAAAGCATTAGACAAAGTCGACGTCGTCTTCGCTAGTTTATCAGGTTCATTAGATATTGAAGCTGATGCTATCGTTAAAGCAATGACTAAAAAAGGCGTAAAACGCTTAATCTTCATTGCAGCGCCAGGAATTTATAATGAATTACCAACAAAATTTAATGAATTTAACAAAAAACAATTTGGTGAGAAATTAGATAAATATCGTAAAGCCGCTGATATTATTGAAGCTTCAGAATTAGATTACACAATCATTCGTCCAGCTTGGTTAACTTTCAAAAATGAATCAGATTATGAAATTACATCTAAAGATACTGAGTTCAAAGGTACGGAAGTATCAAGACGTAGTATTGCTAATTTAGCTGTTCGCATTGCTAAAAATCCTGAACTTTACTCAAGAGACAATATAGGCGTTAATAAACCTAACACAGATGGCGATAAGCCAGCTTGGTTTAATTAAAGTTCTATTTATATTTTTAATAATTTATGAGTGTGATAAAATTTAATAAATGATTTCAAAAGGATTAATTGACTTTTGCGATCACTTTCTATTAATAGGGTTATAATTCTTTAATGATTTATAACCTTACTTTTTTATCACGTATAGAACGTTTGAAATAAAGGGGATTAGGCATGGCGAATACTGAACAATTAGATATTTTATATAAATTAAAAAAAGAAGTTGAAAAATCAAACAATACGGCACTAGTACATACAATCAATCAAGTCATCAAAAAAGTTTATTTAAATCAATATACCGCTTCTTTCGTAGGACATTTTTCTGCAGGTAAATCTACATTGATTAACTTATTACTTGAACAGAATATTTTACCAAGTTCTCCAGTACCAACAACAAGTAATACAGCTATCGTTTCTGTTTCAGATGAAGAAGAGATTATTGCTAATCTAGAACATCAACAGTATACAAAGCTAAAAACATATGATGAAGTAAAACAAATGAATCGCTTGAATGTTGATGTCGAATCCGTAGAAATTAAATTTCCGTCATCAAAATTTCATAATGGATTTACTGTACAAGACACACCAGGGGTCGATTCAAATGTAGCGACTCACCAAACGACGACTGAACAATTCATGTATACAAGTAATATTTTGTTTTATACAGTGGATTATAATCATGTTCAATCCGCGCTTAATTTCCAATTTATGAAACGCATGAATGATGTAGGAATTCCTGTTATTTTCATTATTAATCAAATTGATAAACATAATGAAGACGAAATTTCATTTGCTACTTTTAAAGAAAGAGTGAATAAATCAATTTCTGACTGGGATATCAAATTGACTAAAATCTTCTACGTGTCTAAATTCGATCATCCTGAAAATGAAATCAATCAACTATCTGACTATTTAGTAGATAAAGATAATCATCGTGAACCTATTGAAGACTACGTCAAACGCACAGTTAAATTTATTACAGACGCTCAACTAGGTTATATTCAAAATGAGATACAAGCTATTCTTGAGGAATTAAATATTAACGAAGATGAGTTTGAACAAGCGTATTCAAAATTCCAACAGAATCAAGCTGTTAGTGAAGAAGCACGTTTACTAAATAATCCTGATCAATTATTAAGCTTTTTAAAACAAAAACGTAAAGATATTCTTGAAAATGCCTACATTATGACACATGATATGCGTGAAGATATTCGACATTATCTTGAGAGCATGGCTTCTGACTTTAAAGTAGGCGGCCTTTTAAATAAAAAGAAAAAGAAACTAGAAGAACAAGAGCAACGCTTAGCCATCGTAACTGAAAAATTGCAAGACAAAGTGAATCAACAAATACGTCAACCTTTAAGAGAAGATATGTCGTTTTTAACGCGCTTTATCAATAATAGTGAAGTTAACAAAGAAATTTTAAATCAACATTACGAAATAAATAACGAATTGGTTTCAAATTTATATCAACCTCAAACAAGTATTAGTAACACATATGTATTAACGTTTAGCGACGAAGTTAAAAACGCAATTAATAATTTTGTCGAAAAGGAATCTAATCCATTATTTGATAAAACAATTAACAATACACAGGCGACAGGACTAACAAATACAGAAGATGAAGATATGCAAGTCTATGAACGATTCCTAGAGTTAAAGAATTTGAAGGAGTCTTTAACAACTGAGAATTATCGTCATTATTATATTCATATGGAAGATTCTTTAGATAAGTTAATAGGGCGAACTGAGGCCAACTATCAATTCAAAGATGAGACTCAAGGCGAATCAAATAAAGCTCAGTTAAATGAAAATGAAGCAACTCAATCCTCAACAACGACCGAAGTGGATATTAAACAAGCTTTAGAATTAGTTGAACCAGTGCCATTATTTGATAGAACAAAAAAAGATATTCAAGATACGTTAACTCGCTTAGACAATAAAATAGTTAAAATTGGCGTCTTTGGGACATTTAGTGCAGGTAAAAGTAGTTTAATTAATGCTTTACTAGGTGATCAATACTTAGTGAGTTCTCCGAATCCAACAACTGCAGCTACGACAGAATTATCTTATGGCGAAGATAGTAAAATCACTTTAAAAACTCAAGAACAGTTACTAGAAGAGTTAAACCAACTTATTGAATACCACAATATTTCTTTTGATTCTTTAGACGAATTTATTAATAGTGATATTACTTCATTGAAACAACAATTAGAAAAAAATCAATTAGCTTTTGTTAATGCGGTTGAAAAGCATTATGCACTTTATCAAGAAATGATAAATGAAGCAATTACGCATGAAATTTCACAAGATGATATCAAAAAGTGGAGTGCAGAGGACGAATACGCAACCTTTGTTAAAACGGTTCATATTAACTTACCTCTTGAGTGGTTAAAAGGTAAAATCATTGTGGATTCACTAGGTTTACATTCAAACAACCAACGTCATACAAATGAAACTGAACAAATTTTAACTTCTTCAGATTTAATATTGTATGTAAGTTACTTTAATCATTCATTTACAGATAACGATAAAGCTTTCATTGAACATATGAAAGACATGAATCAATTGAATGAAAATCAAGCCTTCAAAATGGTTATCAACGCAATTGATTTAGCAGAAAATGAAGAAGATATTAAAGCAGTAAAAGACTACGTTGCTAATGCATTAAACCAAGTTAACTTAAACTCTGAGATATTCGGTGTATCAAGTAGACGTGCGCTTAAAAATCATGATGAAGGTATTTCACAATTACGCGATAGTATTCAACATTTTGTAGAAGTAGAATCAAATACCATTTTAGAGCAACAAATGATTAAACAACTTGCACAAATAAGTCAATCTTTTGACCAAATGATTGAAGAATTCCAAACAAATCAATCATTAATTAGTGAACGACAAGATAAACTTAAATCTTATCAACATGAACAACGTCTTCCAAACCAATTGTTAATGACAAGTGAGCAACATACTAATAATGAAGTTGAAGACCAAATTTATCATTTAAATGGACGCTTAAAGTTACAATTATTGGATGATGTTAAAAGTGTATTCAATAGTCAGATGACGCAGAATAATGATTTTAATGAAGAAAAGAAAATTTCAGCTAAGACATTCTTAGATCAAATCCACCAACGTTTATATCTTGAACAAAGTCTCTTAGTCGAACGTATAAAAAAATACTACAACCGACAACTTAATGAACAAGTTGCACCTGTCGTTCAAAAGTTAAATCAATTGCATGTGCTTATTTATCCTGAATTTAACATTAAACCTTATTTTACAGATACGGCGTTTTTAAGAATTGATATTAATGATTTGGTAGCAGCTTTACCTAAACAACTGACTAAACGTAAAATATTAAATCCTAATTCTCAGAGAGATATACAGGAAACAATTAGTGCTAATACACTAGATTTGCTTCAAGATCAATTAAGCGAATTAAGACAAGCACTCATTTCTTATGTATCAACATTAACTAAAGAAGCTGAGGATACATTCAATCATTTAGAAAATGACATACAACAACAAATAGATGATTTATTATCATTTACTATGGATGAAACGCTTATAGAACAATTAAAATCGGTAAACTCAAAATTAAAAGTACTTTTAAAATAGAAAGAAGGCACCACTAATGACATCACGTATCCTACTAGTAGATGGAATGGCGTTATTATTTAGACATTTTTATGCTACAAGTTTACACAATCAATTTATGTATAATTCGAAGGGCGTACCTACAAACGGGATACAAGGATTTGTTAGGCATATTTTTAGCGCTATTCATGATATTAATCCTACACATGTAGCTGTGTGTTGGGATATGGGGCAATCGACTTTCAGAAATGAAATGTATGATTCATACAAACAAAACCGTCCCGCACCTCCAGAGGAACTCATTCCTCAATTTGATTATGTTAAAGAAATTTCTGAGCAATTTGGCTTCATAAATGTTGGATTGGTCAATTATGAGGCTGATGATGTTATAGGAACATTAGCTAAAGCTTATTCCCAAGAGAACGAGGTACACATTATTACTGGAGATAAAGATATTCTTCAATGTATTAAGCAAAACGTAGAAGTATGGCTCATTAAAAAGGGCTTTAATATATACAATCGTTATACGTTAGACCGTTTTAATGAAGAATATCAACTAGATCCGCTTCAATTAATAGATATTAAAGCATTTATGGGAGATAGTGCAGATGGTTATCCAGGGGTAAAAGGGATAGGCGAAAAAACAGCAATTAAATTAATTCAAGCCTATGATAGTGTTGAAAATGTTCTTCAGCATATTGATGAATTAACACCAGGACAGCAAAAGAAAATTAAAAATGATGAAGCAAATTTACTACTATCCAAACAATTAGCTGAAATCTATACAGAAGTTCCACTCGACATTACTTCTTTATATAAGGAAATGGAATATGCTCATTCACTCAATCATATATTATCTATTTGTAACGAGCATGAGCTATACGTGTCAGGTAAGTATATTTCTTCTAAATTATAATTAAAAATCCTTGAGATACCAGGGAGACTCGATCATCTCGTCTTTAAGAATGATGTAGTTTCCTAATCTCAAGGATTTTATTTTGATTAATCATTTCTTCTTACTTAATTTATATAGATATTGTTGTGCTAATTGATTTGCTTCTTTATTTTGATCGCGAGGCACCCATTTTACAAATAATAATTCGAAACTTTGTTCTAAAATTTCCATATTCTCAAAGTAAGGTTTAAATCGGATATTTTTTACATAACCTTGATTTACGCTATCTTCAATTAATTTAGAATCTGTGTATAATAGCGCATTCGTTACATTTAATTCTCTAGCGTGTTCTAAGGCATGTATCATAGCTGCCCATTCTGCACTATGATTATCTAATTCACCTAAATCATGTGTAAAAGTGTATTTTTCATTTTCTTCTTTAATTACTATGCCACACGTACTTTGACCTGGATTACCATTTGATGCAGCATCAAAATATATTTTCGCCATTTTATAACACCTTTTCAAATAAAATAAGATTACTATTTCAATACTATACTATCAAATTCTAAAAAATGAGAATAGCATGAGAAGTGTATCAACGTCTTATATCGCTCGACTCACTCCCATGCTATTCAATTAATTAATAACCTTCATCTAATTTATGAATTTTTCCTTTGCGGTACATCGATTTAGCGATATAACCAAATGGAACATTAAATATAGTTGAAATTAATTTAAGTATATACGTTGTTATAAATATCTCGAATACTACTGCTAATGGTAGTGTACCTACGAATGCAATACTTACAAATAACGCTGTATCAATAATTGAACTTAACATTGTACTACCATACGCTCGAATGATAAACGTTTTATCAGAACTAAAGATTTTTTTAATCATAGAAAAGATAAATACGTCGACATGTTGACCAATTATATAAGCTATGATTGAGCCAAGAGCTATACGTGGCACTAAATCAAAGATAGTTGACAATGCTTTTTGAGATATGTCTTCAGGTGCTGGAATAAAATGTAAGGACATTTGCATCACAATAATCATAACTAATGTTGATGAAAAACCTAACCATACAGCACGTTTAGCCACTTTACGTCCATAAATATCATTTAAAATATCCGTAGCTAAATAAATTGAAGCAAACATAACATTCCCTAAAGTAGCAGAGATACCAAAGATATCTACAGTTTTAATTACTTGGATGTTAGCAATGATAGTCCCAATAGCTACCCAAGCAATTAAGCCTTGTTTACCAAAACAACGAAACATTACGACCATTAAAATAAAAGTAACAAAAAAGGTTGCTACTCCAAAAATTTCATTAAACATGATTAGCCTCCTAAATTTTGATAATGCGGGTGTTTAGAAACCGCAAAAACAACTTATATATTTTATAGTAAAAATACAATTGTTGCAATAGGACTTAGT
>NZ_PPRD01000126.1 GCF_002902575.1 Staphylococcus croceilyticus
GTATAATATTAGAACTAAGTATTCCTTATATCTTTATTATCGACATTATTATAATTAGATATTATTATTAAATCTATATACCGTCTTGCTTTCATCTATTTTACTGATTAGCATTTAATATTTTTTCACTATAAACTAATCATATAGTTCAACATCTAAAGATTAATTATTAAAATTAGGAGTTCAAATAATATGAAAGAAGAAGATTACTTAAAAAATATTATTTCTGAAAAATTAAATAATAGTTCAGAAGATACTACTACTGAATTTAAAGTTAACAATACTGACCCCAAAATGATTGGTGAATATATTTCAGCATTAGGAAATTCAGCAACTTTAATTGATAAAGACTATGCATACATTATATGGGGGATTGAGGATACCTCCAAAAATATTGTAGGCACTAAATTTTATCCTCACAGTGCTAAAAAAGGAAACGAGGAATTATTAAACTGGCTTCACAGAATGATTAAACCTTCTTTAAATTTTACATTTCATAACGTTAACTATGAGGGGAATAATATAACAATTTTAAGAATTCCTAAAGCTACTCACCATCCTATTTCATTTCAATCTGAAGAATTTATTAGAATAGGCTCTTACAAAAAAACTTAAAAGATTATCCAGAAAAAGAAAAACAATTATGGAAAAAATTCCAAGAATTACCATTTGAAACTCAATCTGCCCGTATAGTAAATAATTATAATGAAATTTTAGAGTTATTAGATTATAATTCTTACTTCAAATTATTAGGTCAACCTATTCCAAATCAATTAAATTTAATTATTGATTATTTAAAATAT
>NZ_PPRD01000127.1 GCF_002902575.1 Staphylococcus croceilyticus
ATTCATAATATTTATGGACAATATGCGTTATTTGTAGAAGGAGTGGAGAACCTTCCAGCTCATTTATCTCCATTACTTAAAAAATTATTACTGAAATCTTTTTAAAAATAAAATAATTAACCGAAAAAATATAATTAATGTTTTTAAATTTTCTGAATTTACATAGACTTGCAAATCCTTTTTATGATAGAATGTAAACTATTGCACATACACATAAAAAGGAGCAATTCTATGAATAGAAATACCTGGATAATGGGGTTTATGCTATTTGCCATGTTCTTTGGCGCTGGTAACCTCATTTTTCCTCCTAAATTAGGGCAGGATAGTGGCCAATATTTTTGGTGGGCTATGATTCCTTTCTGCTTAACAGGCATAGGTTTGCCTTTATTAGGTGTGATTGTAGGAGCCTTTGATAATCGAGGTTATATAGGTTCACTAAGTAAGATTTCGCCTAAATTTTCTATGATTTTTTTAATTATCATTTATTTAACTATTGGGCCTCTTTTCGCGATACCACGTACTGGTTCAACCGCATTTGAAATGACAGTGACGCCAATTGCACATACGAATAGTAATATTGCCTTATTCATATTTACTCTCATTTACTTTTTAATTGTCTTATATTTATGTATTAATCCTAATAAGATAGTAGATCGCATTGGTTCATTGCTTACACCGTTATTATTAATTACCATTTTAGCAATGATTATCAAAGGTTTTGTAGATTTTGGAGGTAATAGTCATTCAAATGGAGACACTGAGGTATATACATCTGCGTTAGGTAGTTTTACTAAAGGGTTTACAGAAGGCTATTTAACTATGGACGCTATCGCTTCAATCGCTTTTTCAATGATTGTTGTGAATGCTATTAAGTCAACTGGAGAAAGTCATAGAAATAATATCTTTAAACAAACAGTGATGGCAGGTCTTATCGCTGCCGTAGCATTGGTATTTATATATGTTTCTTTAGGTTATATCGGTAACCATATGTTAATTAATCGTCAAACGCTTGAGAACTTAGCTACTAAAAATCAAAATATCGGTGCATACTTATTAACGAATATGGCAACTCATGGCTTCGGTATTTTTGGAAAATACTTACTAGGTATTATTGTAGCATTAGCTTGTCTAACTACCGCATGTGGTTTAATAGTCTCAGTAAGTCAATATTTCCATAGTTTGTATCCAAAAATTTCATATAAAATATATGCCGTTATATTTACTTTAATCAGTTTTGTGTTAGCCAACCTTGGACTAAATTCAGTTATTTCAATGTCAGTACCTGTATTAAGTATTATTTATCCAATTGCAATTACAGTGATTTTACTAATTTTAATTGCTCAATTTATTCCAACAAAACCAATTGCTCAACAGATACCTATTATCGTAGTGAGTTGTGTTTCTGTATTAAGTACTATATCTTCAAATGGTTGGATAAAAATCGGATTTATAGATGGCTTACCCTTAAAACAAGTAGCCTTAGAATGGTTGCCTATTGCAATTATTGCTACGATTATAAGTTACATCATATCTATATTTGTAAAACAAAACTACATTAAATATCAAAATGACAGATAATATAAATGAGCGCATCACTCATGGTAGGTGATGCGCTCGTTTTTCATTTTTAAGAAATTGATTTTCTATTCTTTTCTCATTGTTAATAAATGTTGTTTGAGTTCATTTTCTAAGCCACTAAGTTCACGTTCAGCTTCTTGTCGTTTTTGACGGCCATTTTGCTGGATTTGAAGCGTCTGTTCAATTGTTTCAATGATATCACTTTGCGTTGTTTTAAGTGTTTCTATATCTACAATGCCACGTTCATTTTCAGTAGCAGTTTCAATAGCATTTTGTTTTAACATAGCTGCATTTTGTGTTAATAAATCATTCGTTGTATCTGTAACGGCACGTTGCGCACTCACTGCATTGCGTTGTCTCATAAGTGTAAGGGCAATTGCCATTTGGTTTTTCCAAAGTGGGATACTAGTAAGAATTGAACTTTGAATTTTCTCGGCTAACGCTTGATTAACATTTTGAATCATTCGAATTTGTGGGGCAGTTTGAATAGCAATTTGTCTTGATAATTGTAAATCATAAATACGTTTATCTAGACGATCAACAAATTGTTCCATATCTGCCACGGCTTGAATATCCATTTGATTGCCTGTTTGTTCGGCATGTTGTTGTAATTTAGGAATATCATTAGTAAGAATTTCTTGCTTTTTACGTTTGGCTGCAGCTATATATAATGTGACCTCATCAAAATACGTTTTATTTTGTTCATATAATCCGTCTAACAATTGAATATCTTTTGATAAATTATTCTTATGTTTATCTAATTGAATAGTAATTCGGTCTATTTGGGAACTTACTGACTGCATTCTTGAGAAAATTTCATTAACTGAAGCTTTAGTTCTTTTAAACAGTCGTTTCAGTTTAGATTGCTTCTCCGGATTTAAATCATCTGGATTTACAGTTTTCAGTTTAGACATAAGTTGATTCAATGCATCGCCAACAGGGCCAATCTCTTTAGCTTGGACTTCATCTAACATACGATGTGAGAATTGAGACATATTTTGTTGTAGATGGGAACCAAATGATAACAACCCATCATTATCTAGTGGTTTAATTTGCTCGCTAATAGAATCAATCTTTTTAAGTTCATTCTCGTTAAATTGACGTTCAAAATCTTCAGCAATTGTAGTTTGAGAAATATTAGGACTATTATTAGTATTGAACTGTTGTTGTTCTATATAATCATCTAATGGATGTGAGTTAATAAATTGTTCTTCTTTCGTCATTTATATCTTCGCTCCATTCTTTAAATTAACTATCTTTATGACGATTTTGTTCGAGACGATTAAGTTCCATTTCAACATCTAATCGCTCATAATCGTCTTCATTTAAACGTTTTAAATCTGCAATCAATGTGCGCTTTACTTCGTCTAATGTAATGCGAGTTTGTTCTAGTTTTTGTTTCTCTGTTGCTGATTTCTTAGGCATTTTCGATAAACGTGTATATGACTCAATTAAATTTAACGCATTATCAATATGTGAATAGAAGAAACTTTCAACTTTGAAAAACAAACCCGGTCTTTGTTTCACTGCAACATGAATTGATTTCGAAATGCGATAAATATCATTAATTTGACGAAAATCTTTAAGCGATCGCACATTAACATAAGATCTTAATATATTTCTAATTTTATCTTGCGATTGATTTAACTGATTTCTAACAAAGCGATAGTCTCTTCGTGATAAGCCTATTTCAGTTAAATATTTTTTTGACGTTAAACGTTGAGTAGGGAAGTATGATACAAAAAACATCCCAATACCTATTAAAGCGTCTAGTATAAATGAAAGATCAAATCCAAATATACTTACTGCCCATGAAATAATAGCTACTGGAATCCCTACTAAAACGCCTATGAATCGAGAAATATTATATCTCAAATGGCATCTTCCTTTATATTTTAAATCGATTGAAATTCTGTATATTGTTTGTCATTGTTAACATCTTCAATAGTATAATTATCAACAGAAGAAGCTGGTGATGCGCCATTAATCACGGCATTTATAAATTGTTCTAAATCTGCTTCTTTACCTTGAGCATAGATTTCAACATAGTCTTCCACATTTTGAACGGTTCCTACAACGTTATATTTCTGAGCTAATCTCTCTGTATAGTAACGAAATCCTACACCTTGAACTGTTCCAAAAACTTGTAAATGCTTATGTTGCATAATATCACCTCTTAATACTATTATACGAACTTTAGTATCAAAAAACTAATATTTACTATTATGTGGAATAAAGGTCGGCCAAAAGTATGAGACGTAAAACTTGAATTCATTTATATTAGAGTTAAAATAATTTTATAGTTTTAATTTGAGAGGGGAATTTACTATGTGGACAGTTGCCAAGATTAGAGCTGACTACGAGGGATGGTGGTTATTTAGCGACTGGACAGATAAAATAGTTGAACAACATCATTTTGATAGTTATGAAGACATGTTGGGGAATTATAAAAAAATTATTAATGCAAGCAAACAATATTATGATAACTATGTAGTTGGAAAATACAATATTCACGCTTTTTATAATAATTGTGATTTAAATTTTTGTGAAGATTGCGATGAAGATTTACAAATATTTTATAGTTTTATTGTTTTAAATAATAATGAAGTTTATTAT
>NZ_PPRD01000128.1 GCF_002902575.1 Staphylococcus croceilyticus
TTTATTTTTTACAGTTTTACTACTATTAATCATTGTAGCTTCTCGTTATATATACAGCATTGTTAAAAAACTGAATTCACTAGATGAGAAATTACAAACCATTGCCTATGATAAAGATTTACCAGAAAAATTGGATTTACCACCTACTAAGAATGATGAAATTAATCGAGTAGGACATTCTATTAATATTTTAATAGATAGATTACGTGCAAGAGAATTAGAAATTCATGAAAGCAAAGTTCAAGAAAATAATTATATTAATCAACTATCTCATGATATAAATACACCTTTAACAGCACTTAATTTAGAACTTTATCAACTTGCTTTGCGTTATCAAATCGACGAAAAAGACATCGCTCTATCTTATGAAAAAATTAGTTATATCTCAAATTTGATTAAAGCATTACCAGCTAAAGATGACATATCTAATTTTTATACATGTTGAGTTGTCAATTTAAGTGCAACAACTCAGAATTTAAAATTTCATAAGACGTCTTCCAATTAAGACACTTTCTAGGACGATGGT
>NZ_PPRD01000129.1 GCF_002902575.1 Staphylococcus croceilyticus
TTCACTTGTCTGGTGACAATGGCAAGGAGGTCACACCTGTTCCCATGCCGAACACAGAAGTTAAGCTCCTTAGCGCCGATGGTAGTTGAATTTACATTCCGCTAGAGTAGGACGTTGCCAGGCAAATAAATCGTATGGATGCGATGAGCCGATATTGAGACCTTAAGGTCTCTTTTTTTATGTCTAAAATTAAAGTTATAGAACACATTTCGCTTATTTAGCTTTACGAAGAGAAAGCGTTTGAAGCTAATGAATTGAGAAAATAGCGAAGCGAATTTAGTGGGGCTAAATGAGCAAGATATTTTAGAAAATGAAGCAAGATGCGAGCGCTTGCCTCGAAGTAAAGGAAGCTCCTTAGCGCCGATGGTAGGAGACTGACATTCCGCTAGAGTAGGACGTTGCCAGGCAGTATTGAGACCGAAAGGTCTCTTTTTTTATGCTTAAAATTGAGAAGTAATTTAAACATTTTTCTTAAAAACAATATATAAAACATAACAGTATATAAAATATATATGAACTTAAAATTTTACATATAAATTAGTAGTTTTGAGATAGAAAAAACAGTGAAGTAACAAAATTACTACACTGTTTATTAATAGACATAAATATATTTAAATTTATGAGAGGCATTCTAAGATAGATATCGCAAGTGTTCACACATTTACTTAAGTAGTGCTAAGATGAATAACGAATGACGTTGCGCGCGGGCCCCAGCACAAAGACTTTCGCATAGAAAGTCTACAAACAAAGCAAGCTGGGGAAGGAACTTAAGTGTTTACACACTTAAGTAAGTAGTTCTAATGATTAAAATCAAAGAACTGCTTTACAAGACTACAGGATTGAGCCTTTCCCGCAAGAAAGCGTCGCAACAGAATGAGTGAATGTGCATCAGTAAATATCTATCTTAGAACGCTTATATTCACATTAACACCTAAATTAACAATGAATATAACATTTTATTTTCATTAATATAAATATTTGAAGGATCAAAATCGTGCACATTCGTTTTTAATTGACTAAGATCATCATGGTTTTTAAGTTGAATGCCAATAATAACTGTACCAGTATTTTGAGATGATTTTTTCAAATATTCAAACTTAGTAATATCATCTTGAGGTCCTAGCACCTCATTAACAAACTCTTTGAGTGCTCCAGGACGTTGAGGAAAGTTAAGGATGAAATAATGTTTCATTTCTTCATACAACAATGAACGTTCTTCAATTTCTTTCATACGATTGATATCATTGTTTCCACCACTTACAATACATACCACGTTTTTTCCTTTAATTTTATCTTTATAAGATTCTAAAGCAGAAACACTTAAAGCACCAGCTGGTTCTGCTACAATTGCTTGTTTCGAGTACATATCAAGAATAGTCGAACATACAGCACCTTCATCGATTTGAATATATTCATTGACGTGTTGTTTTGCAATATCAAATGTAATATCACCAACTCGAGCTACTGAAGCCCCATCAACAAACTTATCAATACGATCTAAAGTGACAATTTTATTTTGAACAACTACAGATTCAAACATACTACTTGCGCCCGTAGGCTCTACACCAATGATTTGAGTAAGAGGGCTGAAATCATCCATATAAGTACTTACGCCAGATATTAATCCGCCTCCACCGATAGCAGCAAATAAATAGTCAAATACGACATTATCTTCTTTTGATTGTTCTAAAATTTCTTTAGCTAATGTGCCTTGGCCAGCAATAGTATGAATATTATTAAATGGATCTATAAAAGTCATTTGATGTAATTCAGTATACTGTAATGCTTCTTTAAGACAATCATCAAAGGTATCTCCAGTAAGTACTATTTCTACATTTTTAGCCCCAAAGAACTTTACTTGATTTACTTTTTGAAGTGGAGTAGTGACAGGCATGAAGATGACTGCGTTTAACCCTAATGCTTTCGCAGTATAAGCGACACCTTGTGCATGATTACCAGCGCTAGCACACGTAATACCTTTGGCTTGAGCTTCATGGTCTAATATAGAAATGGCATTATATGCACCTCGTAATTTGAATGAACGAACCCACTGCAAATCTTCTCTTTTTAAATAAACGTTGCAATCATATTTTTGAGAAAGATAGTGGTCGTATTGTAGAGGTGTTTCTTTAACAATATTTTTGATTCGTGAATAAGCCTCATCTATATCTTTTGATGTCACTGTCGTCTTTAATGTCATATTCTATCAACCCTTACTTTGTTTTTCATATTTTTCTATTAAATCTTCATATTGAAGCGTAATGGCTATATCATCTAAACCATTGACCAATTTATTCTTCCAAGTTTCATCAATATTAAAATGAAATGACCTTTCATTGGTTGAAACTGTCTGGTTAGGGAGGTCTATCGTAATTTCAGTTTGAGTTGCTAAATAATGTCTTGCATCTTCATCAAGAACAATCGGTAACATACCATTTTTAGTACAATTCATATAAAAGATATCGCTAAAACCTCCGGCAATAATAATATTAAAGCCGTAATCTTTTAATGCCCATGCAGCGTGTTCACGACTAGAGCCACAACCAAAGTTATCACCTGTAATTAATATAGAAGCTCCTTTATATTCAGGCTTATTAGGATTAAAATCAGGATTATCAGTACCATCAGGTAAGTAACGCCACTCGTCGAAAGCGAAAGGCCCGAATCCAGTTTTAGTAATTCTCTTAAGATGTACTTTAGGTATAATTTGATCGGTATCAATATTATCGTTAAACAAAGGGACAATTTTACCTGTATAAGTCGTAATAGGTTGCATTTCCATAATTAAACAACCACCTTTCGAACATCTACAAATTTACCATTAATCGCAGCAGCTGCAGCCATTGCTGGAGATACAAGATGTGTTCTTGCGCCTTTACCTTGTCTACCTTCAAAGTTACGATTGCTTGTAGACGCACAATGTACACCTTCAGGGACTTGGTCTGGATTCATGCCTAAACACATTGAACAACCTGGTTCTCTCCATTCAAATCCAGCTTCTTTAAAGATTATATCTAGACCCATAGCCTCCGCTTCTTTTTTAACAGTACGGGAGCCAGGTACAACAATAGCCGTAATTTTAGGATGTACTTGATTTCCTTTAACAATCTTACTTGCTTCAACCAAATCTGATAATCTAGCATTCGTACAAGAGCCTAAGAATACATATCCTAAATCGATATCTTCTGCTTTTTGACCAGGGAATAGACCCATATATTGATATGCACGTTCATCATTAATATTTTTTATTTCTGGAAAAGGTGTATCGAAACCTACGCCCATTTCTGGGTTAGTTCCCCAAGTGACTTGGGGTTCTAAATTGCTGACATCTAATTCAATCACTTTATCAAAATGTGCATCATTATCAGAATAAAGCGTACGCCATTCATCTATACTTGTTTCAAAATTTTGAGCGTATGGACGTCCTTTAACATATTCAAAAGTAATATCATCAGGTTGCATAAGTCCATATTTTGCGCCACCCTCAATGGCCATATTACAAATCGTCATTCTTGCTTCCATGGATAATGACTTAATTGTTTCACCAGTAAATTCCAATGCATAACCAGTGCCAAAGTCGACACCATACTTACTAATGAGATACAAAATGATATCTTTTGCATAAACACCAGGGGGGAGTGTTCCATTGATATCAATCTTCAAATTTTTAGGTTTCGTTTGCCATAAAGTTTGAGTAGCGAAGACATGTTCAACTTCACTCGTACCAATACCAAAGGCAATAGCTCCAAACGCACCGTGTGTAGCAGTATGAGAATCGCCACACACAATAGTTTTGCCAGGTTGAGTTAAACCGGTTTCTGGTCCTACCATATGAACAATACCTTGTTCATCAGAACCCATATCAAAGATATGAACACCAAAATCTTTAGCATTTTTTTGGAGGGTAGTAATTTGTTTATTAGCAATTTCATCTTTAATATTAAAAATATCAATTGTAGGCACATTGTGATCAAGTGTTGCAAATGTTAAATCAGGACGTCTCAATTTACGATTTTGTAATCTTAGCCCTTCAAAAGCCTGAGGAGAAGTAACTTCATGTATAAGATGCAAATCGATATATAAGAGTTGAGGTTCGCCTTCTTTACCAGTTAAGACGTGTTTATCCCAAACTTTGTCAAATAGTGTTTGTCCCATAATTATGTTCTCCTCCTTTTAGTTATATTTTTCTTTTAAAAGATTAAAAATTTCAGATGTTTTATAATTGCCACCTAAATCGGGTGTCGTTTTACCTTCTTTAATCAATGTATATACATAGTCTTCTAATTCAGTGGCAGCTTCATCTTGATTTAAGCTTTCTCTGAGACACATTGCTAAAGAAAGTATCATACCAACAGGATTAGCGATATTTTGATTCGCAATATCTGGTGCTGAACCATGAATAGGTTCATATAATCTTGGACCTTCTAAACTAAAACTAGCTGAAGGAGACAGACCTAAAGAGCCTGGTATAACGGAAGCTTCATCACTTAAAACATCTCCGAATAAATTTTCAGTCACTATTACATCAAATTGAGTTGGATTTGTGATTAAGTGCATACTACACGCATCGACAAGTAAATGATTAAGTTCAACTTCAGGGTATTCCTTGCTGACTTCAGTTACTGTTTGACGCCAAAGCTTACTTGAAGCGAGTACATTTTCTTTATCCACTGAAGTTACTTTCTTTTTACGATGAGAAGCTAATTCAAATGCAACTCTAGCAATACGTTCTACTTCTTGTTTCGTATAAGTAAGTGAATCAAGTGCTTCATGTTCATTAATATGTCTTGGTTCACCGAAATAAATACCGCTTGTTAATTCACGTACGATTACTAAATCAGTACCTTTAACTCGTTCTTCTTTTAAAGGAGAAAATTGAGTCGCACCTTCTGTTACTTTAGTAGGGCGTATGTTCGCAAATAATCCTAAAGATTTACGTAACTTTAATAATCCTTGTTCAGGTCGATTATTAGGATCAGTCCATTTAGGTCCGCCTACAGCACCTAACAAAATGGCATCAGCTTTTTCACAAGCAGCTAACGTATCATCAGGAAGCGGAGTGCCATGTGAATCAATGGCCGCTCCTCCAAAATCAAAACTTTCTAAAGTATAAGTGAAATGATATTTGTTACTTATTAATTGCAGTAGTTCTAAACTTCCATTTAAAATTTCTGGACCAATACCATCACCGGGTAAAGCAACAATTGAATACGTCATGATTAATTACCTTCCTTCTCAGTAGTTTCAGCGGCATATTTAGCGTGAGCTTCAACATAAGCTTTACAAGAAGCTTGTAAAATATCATGATCGATACCAATACCATTAACTGGTTGACCTTCAATAACAAGTGCAACGTGAACTTCTGCTTGTGCATCTGTGCCTTCTGTAACAGAATCAATACGATAATCAATTAGTTTACTTTCTTTTTGGAAAATGCGGTCAACAGCGTTATAAATAGCAACGATAGAACCTGTACCGATACTTGAATCTTGATATACACGACCATGTTTATCTTTAATGACAACGACAGCACTTTGTAGACCATTAGAAACAAATTGAAGTTGCAACGTTTCCAGTTGATAAATCGCATTCTGTTCATGTTCAGAACCTTGAATAATTGCATGGATATCTCTATCTGAAACAGATTTTTTCTTATCTGCTACGGCTTTGAATTGTTTAAATAACTCTACTTGTTCATCAGGAGTAATATCATAGCCTAATGTTTTAAGTTTTTCCGCAAAAGCATGTTTACCAGAAAGTTTACCTAAAGGTAATTCGTTTTGTCGGATACCGACTAATTGAGGTGTCATAATTTCATATGTTTCAGGATTTTTAAGTACACCGTCTTGGTGAATACCTGATTCATGGCTAAAAGCGTTTTGACCAACAATGGCTTTATTTCTAGGAACACGAATTCCTGCATATCTTGAAATAAGGTCAGACGTATTTTTAGTTTCAGAAAGGACTAGGTTTGATTCAATGCCGTAATGATCGCGACGCACATATAATGCTAATGCGAGTTCCTCAAGTGCAGTGTTACCTGCGCGTTCACCAATACCATTTACAGTACCTTCAATACGTTTAGCGCCATTTTCAATAGCCGCTAGACTATTTGCAACTGCCATACCTAAATCATCATGACAATGTGCACTATAAACCACGTCATGTTCTGATTTAACATTTTCAATTAAAGATTTAAAAATTTGACCATATTCAATAGGATAGCTATATCCAACAGTATCTGGAATGTTGATAATACTTGCTCCAGCATCAACTGCAGTTTGCACAGATTGAATGAGAAATGCCATGTCTGTTCTAGATGCATCTTCAGGTGAGAATTGAACCACATCAAAGAATTGCTTAGCGTAAGTGACATGTTCTTTTATAGAGGCAAGCACTTCTTCTTGTGTCATTTTCAGTTTATGTTGCAAATGAATAGGGGAGGTTGCTATAAATACATGAACTACTGGTTTGACTGCATCTTTAGTTGCTTCGTATACTGCGTCTATATCAGATTTTTTACAACGTGCCAATCCACATACGGCAGTAGTAGTTAAAGCTTTTGAAATGGCTTGAACAGACTTGAAACTTCCAGTACTTGAAGCGGGAAATCCTGCTTCAAGTACATCTACACCCCATTTTTCAAGCTGTTTAGCTATCTTTAAACGTTCATCAAAAGAAAAGTTAACACCAGGTGTTTGTTCTCCATCTCTCAATGTAGTATCAAAAATTTGAATATGGCTTTGCATTTTTAACATCTCCTTATTAGTTATTTTTGAATGCTTTTAGATTTAATAAATGGCATCATTTTTCTTAATTCGCGACCAACCGCTTCGATTTCATGACCATGTTGTTGTTCACGTAATTGATAGAATTCTTTAAAGCTATTTTCATTATCTTTAACAAAACGATTCGCAAAGTTACCGTTTTGGATATCTTCTAATACAGTTTTCATGTTGTTTTTAACTTCTGGAGTGATAACGCGAGGTCCAGATACATAATCACCAAATTCAGCTGTATTTGAAATAGAATAACGAACGTTTTCCATACCGCCTTCATACATTAAATCAACGATTAATTTCATTTCATGTAATACTTCGAAGTATGCTAATTCTTTTTGATATCCCGCTTCTACTAAAGTTTCAAAACCACTTTGAATTAATTTATGGATACCACCGCAAAGTACAGCCTGTTCACCGAATAAGTCAGTTTCAGTTTCTTCTTTGAATGTAGTTTCAATAACATCAGCACGAGTTGCGCCAATTCCTTTGGCATAACTTAAAGCAATATCACGTGCATGACCAGAAGCGTCTTGTTGTACACCGAATAATGCTGGTACAGCAGTACCTTCTACAAATGTACGTCTTACTAGGTGACCAGGACCTTTAGGTGCAACTAAGAATACATCTACATCAGCAGGGGGTTGGATTACACCGAAGTGAATATTAAAACCATGTGCGAAAGCTAATGCATTACCTGCTTCTAAGTTTGGTTCAATTTCGTTTTTGTATACGTTACCTTGGATTTCATCTGGTAATAACACCATAACGACATCTGCTTGTTTAACTGCTTCATTAACTGGATATACATCAAAGCCATCTTCTTTAGCTTTATCGAAAGAATGTCCAGGGCGAATACCTACAACTACGTCATAACCATTATCTTTAAGGTTTTGTGCATGGGCATGTCCTTGTGAACCGTAACCAATAACTGCGATTTTTTTACCTTGTAAAGCATCTTTTTCAACTGATTGATCATAATAAACTTTTGTCATAATACGTTCCTCCAATTTTTAACTTACTTAAAAATTTTGAATATTCTTAAAATTATAGATATTAATTATCTACAATAGTTGATGATAGTCATTATGTTGTTAAAATATTTTTTAATGCTAGCGCATCATTTCAATAAATATAAATATTAATCTTTAACTTCTTCAATATCGATAACGCTAATTTGTTTATTCAACTTTGCAATTAAAATTTTAAGTATAGCTTCATCTTCAATATTTGCAGTGATGACCATATCTGAAACACCTTCTTCTGAAGAAGGTTTAACGATTAATTCACTAATGTTGTATTGTAACCTTACGAAAGCACTTGTAATACGATTTAACGTGCTCACTTGATCTGAAACTTTTAAATGTAACGTTCTTTTCATTCTAGACCCTCCATTTCATGATTCGCTTTACCACTAGGGATCATAGGATTAACTGGTTCAATAGGGGATACTCTCACTTCTATTAATGCAGGTCCTTCGTATGCAAAAGCTTCGTCTAATGTTGCTTTTAAATTCTTTGGATTATCAATTAAGAAACCTTTGATACCGTATGCTTCAGCCATTTTCATAAAATCAGGTTGGTCATTAAATACAGAATGAGAAAAACGTTTATTAAAGAATTTATCTTGCCATTGTTTAACCATGCCTAATGTTCCATTATTAATAAGCACAATTTTTACATTAAGGTTGTATTCTGGTAATAAAGCAATTTCTTGGTTAGTCATTTGGAAACCTCCGTCACCAACGAAACAAATGACTGTCTTGTCTGGCGCAGCTAATTGTGCACCAATTGCAGAAGGGATACCAAAGCCCATCGTACCTAAACCACCACTAGTGACCCATTGACCATAATTTTTGAATGGATAGAATTGAGCTGCCCACATTTGATGTTGACCTACATCAGTCGTTACGATTGCATCGCCATTAGTAATCTTACCAATATATTCAATCGCTTCTTGAGGTCTACAGAACGTCTCATCAGCTGGTTGATATTTAAACGGGTGTTTATCCTTATTTGCTAAACAGTGTTTAACCCAGTCAGAGTGTTCTACTGTATTTGAAAATGCTTTCGCTAACGCTTCGAGCACTTTCTTACAATCAGCAACGATGCCTAAGTCAGTTGAAATGACTTTGTTAATTTCTGATTCATCGATGTCTACATGTACAACGGTCGCATTCGGAGCAAATTCATTAGGGTTACTTGCTAAACGGTCATCAAAACGACTACCTAAGTTAATGAGTAAATCACATTCAGTTAATGCCATATTACTTGCATATGATCCGTGCATACCGCCCATACCTAAGAATAGTGGATTTTCATATGGGATAGCGCCTAAGCCTAATAATGTAGTAGCTACCGGTATTTGATGTTGAGTGACAAACGCTGTTAACAAGCTATTTGATTTTGAATGATTGATACCCGCTCCAGCTAAAATAAGTGGTTTTTTAGCTTTAGATAAGTACTCACTTAATTGTTGAATATCGGCTTCACTTGGTTCCTCTACAACTTTATATGCAGGTAAATGAACTTCATTTTCAAGGGGAGCAGAAGATGTTAATACACCCATGTCTTTAGGGAAGTCAATGACCACAGGACCTTTACGTCCTGAATTAGCCACATAAAATGCTTCATGCACAATTCTTGGGATATCGTCCACGTGTTTAACTTGATAATTCGCTTTAGTAATGGGTGTAGTCATTGATAGTAAATCTGCTTCTTGGAAAGCATCTTTACCGATACCTGGCGTTGCTACTTGGCCAGTAAATACGACAAGGGGTAGTGAATCACTGTAAGCATCAGTGATACCAGTGATAGCGTTTGTTGCACCTGGACCACTTGTAACGACTACGACGCCTGTCTTACCAGAAACACGAGCGTAACCTTCCGCTGCATGTGTAGCACCTTGTTCGTGACGCGCTAAAATATGTTTAATCTTTCCATCATAAAATGTGTCGTATAGGGGTAATACGGCACCTCCTGGATAGCCAAAGATGAAATCTACGCCTTCATGTAATAATGTTTCAACTAGTAATTCTGAACCAGAAAGAGGCTCATTCGATTGAGATTCGATTACGGTACTTTCCTTTTTATTCGTCATTGCTAACACTCCTTAATATTAAATGAGATTCTCAGGCACTTGCATAATGCCCCCAGTATTTGCGCTAGTCACCAAAGCAGTGTATCGCGCTAAATAACCTGTTTTAACTTTCGCTTTAAAAGGGGGTAAAGCTTGTTTACGTTGCTCTAGTACTTCATCAGGTTGATTAACGTTTAGTGTACGATGGGTTAAATCAATAGTAATTTCATCGCCATCTTTAATTAATCCTATAGGGCCACCAGAAGCGGCTTCTGGAGAAATGTGTCCAACAGCAATACCTCTTGTTGCTCCTGAAAAGCGTCCATCAGTAATTAGCGCTACATCTTTACCTAAACCTCTACCTACGATTGAAGAAGTAGGGGCCAACATTTCTGGCATACCTGGACCGCCTTTAGGACCTTCATAGCGTATAACAACGACATGGCCTTCGCGTACTGTTTTATTATCAATCGCTTCAACAGCTGCATCATGTGAATCAAAGCAGATAGCTTTACCAGTGAATACTTTGATAGATGGATCTACACCGCCTACTTTAATGACTGCACCTTTTGGCGCTAAATTACCAAATAATACAGATAAGCCGCCTTCTTTATCGTAAGGTGCATCAAGTGGATGAATGACTTCGAAGTTTTTAATTTCTTTACCTTCATTATTTTCTCTCAATGTTTTACCTGTGACTGTAATACGGTCTGGATGTAACGTGCCTTCTTTTTTCATTAATTCATTAATAATAGCTGGACAACCACCAGCTTCATGCACATCATGCATTGAATAAGCAGAGCTTGGTGCAATTTTAGATAAGTAAGGTGTACGCTTCGCAATTTCATTGATGCGTTCTAAGTCATAATCAATACCCGCTTCATTAGCAATAGCTAGTGTATGTAAGACAGTATTAGTTGAACCACCCATCGCCATATCTAATGCGAAAGCATCATCAATCGCTTCTCTAGTGACAATATCTCTAGGCTTGATATCCTTTTTAATATTCTCTACTAATTTAAAAGCAGCTTCGCGAATCATTTCACGACGTTGATCACTAACAGCTAAAGCTGTGCCATTATAAGGTAGCGCTAAACCAAGAACTTCCATTAAACAGTTCATTGAATTAGCGGTAAACATACCTGCACATGAACCACAAGTAGGGCAGGCGTTTTGTTCCATATCTAGAAATTCTTCTTTAGTAATGCGACCTTCTTTAAAAGCACCAACTGCTTCAAACATTGAAGATAAAGTGAGCGCTTTACCTTGAGCGGAAAGACCAGCTTTCATTGGTCCACCCGAGCAAAAAATGGCTGGTACATTTGTTCTAACAGCAGCTAGTATCATACCCGGTGTGATTTTATCGCAGTTCGGGATATAGAATACACCATCAAACCAGTGTGCATTGATGACTGTTTCAGCAGCATCAGCGATAATTTCTCGGGAAGGGAGTGAATAGCGCATACCAATATGTCCCATAGCTATACCATCATCAACGCCGATTGTATTAAATTCAAATGGAATAGCGCCTGCCTCACGAATTGCTTCCTTAGCGATATCAGCTAATTCTCTTAAATGGACATGTCCTGGTACAATATCGATATAAGAATTACAAATTGCTACAAATGGTTTGTTCATATCTGTTGGCTTTTTGAGTGCGCCCGTGGCGTGTAAAAGACTTCTAGCAGGTGCTTGATGATCACCTTTTTTAATCATGTCGCTTCTCATTAAAAATTCCCCCGTCATGTTGTTAAAATATAAAAATAAAAAAACGCCCCAATGTGTTTGGGACGTTTATGAGTCCCATTCAATGAGAAATAGGACTTAAACATTTAGCATATTATTAATACTAAAGTTCCAGCCCTTGCGAGTATAATAAAATAATTAAATTATGGATTATAGCATGTGGTTGCGTATTAAATTGAGTCATTTTAGTATACTCCTTTCTGATGAATGGTTGGTTATTTAAATTGTTAGAATTGTTTTAAAATTCGATAAATTAAATTTACTACAATGCGTTTTTTAAGTCAATACTCTTTTTTTGAATTTTCTAACAATTTATAAACGCTTATTTCATTTGAATAGAGAGAAATTTTCGCTAAAGTTTGTTACAATTAGTAAGTTAAAATTGAGACAAACATAGTTAAAGTATTTATGTAGTAAGAACTAATGAATTTGTTTATAGAAGGAATTTTCAAAATAGGAGAGAGCAAAGCAAATGATAAGTATAAAACATTTAGATGACATGAATCGTTTTGCTGGCATATTAGTTAAATATTTAGAACCAGGAGACTTAATTTTATTAAATGGTGATTTGGGTGCGGGTAAAACAACATTAACTCAATTTATAGGTAAACATCTTGGCGTAAAGCGAAATATTAATTCTCCTACTTTTAACATTATTAAATCGTATAAGGGACAATCACTGAAGTTACATCATATGGATTGCTATCGTCTTGAAGATTCTGATGAAGATTTAGGATTTAATGAATATTTTGAAGATGAAGCCATTACAGTGATTGAATGGAGTCAATTTATTGAAGATTTACTACCTACTACACAGTTAATTATTAATATTAAAACGGTGAGTGAGACAGAACGCGCGATTGAATTGATTGCGAAAGGCGACCATTATTCTAAAGTTAAGGAGGAAGTAGAGCGTGAATTCACTACTTATTGATACGTCTAATCGTCCTATGTCGATTGCTTTAATGGCTAGCGATCAAGTTCTAGCAGAGCACACAGTTGAAAGTAATAAGGACCATTCAAGTCAATTGATGCCAGGGATTAAAGATTTATTTGAACAAACGAAGTTAAATAAAGAGGAATTAAATGCTGTTATAGTAGCCAAAGGTCCTGGTTCTTACACAGGTGTGAGAATCGGTGTTACTACTGCTAAAACATTGGCTTATGCGTTAAAGACTAACTTGTATGGCGTATCTTCATTACAAGCTTTAGCAGCTACAGTAAATGAAACTGAGGCCCAAGACCGTTTATTAGTACCAGTGTTTGATGCACGTCGTGAAGCGGTCTACACTGGCGTTTATCAATATACCGATGGAGAACTAAGAACCATTTTAGAGGATCAATATATTTCAATTAAAGACTTACAAGACTGGTTAAATGAACATAATCAATCGTATTTATTTATTGGCTCAGATGCTGAAAAGTTAGCAAATCAATTAAACGGTGATATCCAAGCAAATCTACCGCGTGCATCTGTAATGCACTCTCTAATAGCTGAACCTGAAAATATCCATACATTTGTACCAAATTATATTAAAATGTCAGAGGCGGAACGCAATTGGTTAAACCAGCAGAATCAGAATTAACGATACGAGCAATGCAAGTCGATGATGTCCCAAGTGTATTTGATATTGAACGTGAAAGTTTTAATGACAGTTCTTGGACAATTGATGCGTTTTATCATGAACTGAATGAAAATAACTTCGCAAAGTATTTTGTTATCATTTTCGAAAATGAAATTATTGGTTATTTAGGGCTATGGATAGTGATTGATCAAGCACAGATTACTACCGTGGCGATTCGCAAAGATTATAGAGGTTATGGATTAGGACAATTATTACTTAAATATGTGATGGATTTCGCGAGTACGACATGCGACATTATGAGTTTAGAAGTCAGAGTGACGAACAATGTAGCGCAACATGTCTACACAAATTTAGGATTCCAATTTGGAGGCAAACGTAAAAATTATTATGGAGAAGGCGAGGATGCATTAGTCATGTGGGTGAATTTAAATGAATAATGAAATTTTAATATTAGCAGTAGAAACAAGCTGTGATGAAACAAGTGTCAGTGTGATTAAAAATGGCGATACTATATTATCAAACACGGTATTAAGCCAAATTGAAAGTCATAAACGTTTCGGTGGCGTCGTACCTGAAGTGGCAAGTAGACATCATGTTGAAGGTATCACCGCAACAATTGAAGAGGCACTTGAGACTGCTGACGTCACAATGGAAGAGATTGACGCTATTGCTGTAACACAAGGTCCTGGTTTAATCGGGGCATTGTTAATTGGTATTAATGCTGCGAAAGCTCTAGCATTTGCATATGACAAGCCACTTATCCCAGTTCATCATATTGCAGGTCATATTTATGCGAATCATTTAGAAGAACCGTTAACGTTTCCTTTAATGGCACTTATCGTTTCTGGTGGTCATACAGAATTAGTTTATATGAAAGATCATATGAATTTCGAAGTGATTGGAGAAACACGTGATGATGCAGTAGGTGAAGCCTATGATAAAGTTGCTAGAACGATTGGCTTGCCATATCCAGGCGGACCAGAAGTTGATAGATTAGCTACTTTAGGTGAAGACACGTATGACTTTCCAAGAGTATGGTTAGAGAAAGATAGCTATGATTTTAGTTTTAGTGGCTTGAAAAGTGCTGTCATTAACAAATTGCATAATTTAAAACAAAAGAATGAAGATATCAATAAAGCAAATGTTGCTACGAGTTTCCAAAATAGCGTGGTCGAAGTATTAAGTACGAAAGCGATTCATGCTTGTAAGGAATATCATGTTAATCGCTTAATTGTAGCAGGGGGCGTGGCGAGTAATAAAGGGTTACGTCAACGTTTACAAGAATTATGTGAAACACATAATATTAGGTTATCTATACCAAGTCCTAAATTATGTACAGACAATGCGGCAATGATTGGTGCTGCTGCATATTATTATTATAAATCTGGTATAACAGCAGACTTAGATTTAAATGGTCAAAATAATATGGACATAGAAGAAGCAACAGTAGAATAATTAATGAGATGTGCTAGGTATAATGAATGACAAATTCATGTTTACTTAGCACTTTTTTTATATTATTAAATACTAGATGTTAATTATTGGAAAATGTGTAAGTCAATAGGGAACATGCGTACTTATCAACAAAATGTGAATAAACTGTGGGTAAGTGGTGGTTAACAATGTGGATATAGAGTTAAATTTGTGTAAAAGAAATGTAAATAACTATAATTTGGCCTGTGGATAACTGGGATAAGTCTGTGGATACTTGGTATAACAATGTTTTAACTGTTTATAATATTGTGATTAAAAAAGCGTAAAAAAATAACTAGAAAATTTGAGGCAATTTTCTAGTTATTTTATCTAAAGAATACTTTATAACATTTCTTGTAATTCTTCCCATTCTATCATGACTTGTTCTAATTGTTGTTCGGTCTTTGTTTTTTTATTAGCAAGTTCTGATGCTTTGATAGGATTATTAAATATTTCAGGTTGTGTAAGTTGTTCATCGATGTGATTTATATCGTTCTCATATTGTTCTATTTTTTCTTCACATTGCTCAATTTGACGTTCTAATTTACGTTGCTCTCTACGCTGTTGTTTTTGATTGTCATAACTACTGATTTGTTTATTATTTGAAGTCTCAACTACGCCGTTACTATCATCAGTGCGTTCCGCTTCAAATGCTTCTAAGGCAGCGGCTTCTTCAGTCTTTTCAATATAATATTGATAGTCACCAAGGTACATTTGTCCGCCGTCTTTATTTAAATCAAAGACTTTATTCGCTAATTGATTGATAAAGTAACGATCATGAGAAACAAACAGAATTGTACCTTCGAAATGTTGTAAAGCTTGTTCTAACATTTCTTTGGAATCAATGTCTAAATGGTTGGTAGGTTCATCAAGGATTAAGACATTATCTCTTTGTAACATTAATAATGCTAATTGAAGACGAGCTTTTTCGCCTCCAGATAAATCATTGATGATTTTCTTAACATCATCTTGTACAAATAAAAATCGTCCTAATACAGCGCGAACATCTTTTTCATTCATAGTAGGATATTGATCCCAAACATAATCTAAAATCGTCTTATTAGATTTGAATTCAGCTTGTTTTTGGTCGTAGTATCCAATTTGAAGATTAGCACCGAAGACAACCTCGCCACCTAATTTAGCTTGACGATTGGCAATCGTTTTTATTAGCGTTGTTTTACCAACACCGTTAGGACCAATAATAGCGATGTGATCGCCTTTAGTTACTTCAATATTTATTGGATTAGTGATAGGAGTTTCATATCCGATTTCTAAATTACGAATATGCATAACATCATTACCGGTGTTACGTTCAAAGCCAAATTGAATATTAGCGCTTCTTGCATCTAACATAGGCTTATCAATGCGTTCCATTTTTTCTAGCGTTTTACGACGACTTTTAGCCATACCACTAGTAGACGCACGAGTAATATTTTTCTCTACAAACGTTTCAAGACGCTTAATCTCTTCTTGTTGCTTCTCATATTCTTGCATACGCTGTTCGTAATATTTATCTCGTTGTTCGATAAATTGTTCATAATTACCCACATACCGTTTAATATCTCCAAGCGCCACATCATAAATTTGTGTGACTATTTTATCAAGGAAGTAACGATCGTGACTGATAATGACGATGGCACCTTTAAAATATTTTAAATAGTCTTCCAACCATTTTGTCGTTTCTAAATCAAGATGGTTAGTCGGTTCATCTAGTAATAATAAATCTGGTTCACTTAATAACATTTGAGCTAGAGATAAGCGTGTCTTTTGCCCACCGCTAAAGTCATTAATAGGTTTGCCGAAATCTTCTTCTTTAAAATTAAGACCATGCAATACAGTTTTAATCTTACTTTCGTATTGATAGCCCTCAAGTTGTTCAAATTGATTAGACAGTGATTCATAGCGTTCCATATGACGTTGATAGTCTTCAGTATCATAATCATTGGCATGCATTGCTAACCAATCTGTTTCTTCTTTAATTAAACCTTCCATATTTTTAATGTGTTCAAAAGGTTTAGACATTTCTTCAAACACAGTAGACGAAGAATTAAGCGTCATTTGTTGAGTTAAATAACCGACGCGTAAATTTTTAATTTTAGAAATATGACCACTATCATAATCTTCAACACCAGCGATAATCTTCATCAACGTTGATTTGCCAGCACCGTTTCGACCAACGACGCCTATACGCTCGCCAGTTTTAACTTCGAAATTGACGTGAGTAAATATATCTTCACCATCGAATGACTTCGAAATGTCATTTAATTGCAACAGTATCATTCAGGTTTCACCTTTCTATCGTTTTAGCAAAAGTATTTATCACAAAATAGTCTTATACATTACTCTTTATTTTACCGTATAATAAAGGTACATGAAACTAAGATATTTATTTTTAAAAAGTGTTAGGGTATAATATGTCAGTATTCATTATGGGACATACTGTGATTTCAAAGGAATGACTAATTGCACGCTAATTAGTTTGGATACATAGATTAAAAAGTTCAAACAAGAGGGGGACAACTTAAATGGCTCAAAATCAAGCTAAAATTCCTCGTGCAACATTGAAACGATTACCGTTATATTATAGATTCGTTAACACCTTGAAGATAAAAGGAATAGACCGAGTTAATTCAAAAACTATCAGTGAAGCGCTAAATATTGAATCAGCCACTATTAGAAGAGATTTTTCTTACTTTGGTGAGTTAGGGAAAAAGGGCTATGGCTACAATATTGATAGTTTATTAGAATTTTTTAAATCTGAACTTAGCGATAGTGATGATATTCATATTGCTATAGTTGGAGTAGGTAATTTAGGAAGAGCGTTATTAACATACAACTTTTCAATTCATGATGAAATGACGATTACTGAAGCGTTTGATATTGATAAAGACATTGTGGGTCAACAAGTCGGTGAAGTTAAAGTCCATCACATGAATGACTTACAACAAGTACTTGAAACACGAGATATCAATGTTGTTATTTTGACTACACCTGAAAAGGTAGCCCAAAAAGTAGCAGATCAACTAATTAAAGCCAATGTTAAAGGAATATTGAACTTTACGCCTGCTAGAGTAGAAGCGCCAAATTCTGTTCAAGTGCACCATATTGATTTAGGTATTGAATTACAATCACTTTTATTTTTCATGAAAAACTATTCGAACTAAATAGTGTTTGTTTACAAATTAATTTAAAGCAAAAGAGTTTGTTTACAGTCTAAATCATTCTTTCAGAAGAAAGAATGATTTTTTTATTATTTCAATAAAATTAAATCCAAATAAATGTTATTGATAATTAATTGTTAATCTATTATAATACCTTAGTAAATCAATCGGGAAAGGATGCATTGAATTTGGTTTGGATGATTATTAGCGGCCTAATCGTTGGGATTTTATTAGGCTTTGTCATGCAACGTACACGCTTCTGCTTAACAGGTGGTTTTAGAGATATGTACGTGCAAAAAAATAATAAAATGTTTTATGCTTTATTAGTAGCGATTACTGTTCAAAGTATTGGACTTGTAATATTAACAAGTTTAGGATTAATCGCAATTCCTTATAGTACATTCCCCGTTCTAGGAACGATTATTGGTTCTTTCATTTTCGGAATAGGAATAGTCCTTGCAGGAGGATGTGCAACTGGTACTTGGTACCGAGCTGGAGAGGGGTTGATCGGGAGTTGGGTTGCTCTTATTATGTACGCAGTTACTGCAGCAGTAACTAAAACAGGCGTTTTACTTCCAGTTATGAATTGGATTAATAAACCTACGAAGGTGAATACAAGTATGGCTCAAACTACAGGTATTCCAATGTGGATATTAATAATTATTTTAACTGGTATCACATTATTCGTCGTAGTGAAAACATTACGTAAGCCTAAACCTAAAATGGCTGTACCAAAACTTAAACAAAAGTATACAGGTATTAGACATTATTTATTTGAAAAACGTTACCATCCGTTTGTAGCAGGTATTGCGGTAGGTCTTATAGCATTTATCGCTTGGCCAATGAGTATGTCAACTGGGCGTGATCATGGTTTAGGTATTACAACACCTTCTGCTAATTTAATTACATTCTTAATCACAGGTAATACTAAATTAGTAGATTGGGGCGTTCTATTAATATTAGGTATCTTCTTAGGATCATATATTGCAGCAAGAGGTTCACATGAATTTAAATGGCGTTTACCGGATAAACGTACTATCAGAAACAGTGCAATTGGCGGTATTTGTATGGGATTTGGTGCCTCAGTTGCAGGTGGTTGCTCAATTGGTAACGGCTTAGTGGAAACTGCAATTATGTCTTGGAAAGGTTGGATTGCATTAGTAGCTATGATCTTTGGTGTATGGTTCATGAGTTATTTTGTGTTTGTAAGACCAATGAGAAAATTACAACAACAAACTGCGCCAAAGCAAGCGAACTCTGCAACTACTTCTAAACAACCTCAAACAAATTAAATAGATAGGAGGAATAATAATGTTATATGAATTAGGTACAGTAGGTATGGTGTGTCCATTCCCATTAATTGAAGCGCAAAAGAAAATGCAAACACTTGAAAATGGTGATGAATTAAAAATCGATTTTGATTGTACTCAAGCGACTGAAGCTATTCCAAACTGGGCAGCAGAACAAGGTTACCCAGTAACAAACTATGAACAATTGGATGATGCTTCATGGACAATTACAGTACAAAAAGCATAAACTCTGTCTCTTATACACATCT
>NZ_PPRD01000130.1 GCF_002902575.1 Staphylococcus croceilyticus
TGGTTATTAACATCTTACAATAAAGTGCCAATCATGGGCCTTTTTTATGGAATTTTATTAGTGTTGCACTTAATATTACAATTCGTCACATTTAATCATCAAGTTAATATTTATAAAGTTATTCAAAAAACATTGAATAAATGGAGCTATTTATTAACAACTCAAAATATAAATGTGCATATAACCTTTGATTCAGAAGAAATATACTGGCTAGGCGATCAATTATGGTATGAACGCTTATTTGACAATATTATTTCTAATATTTATAAGCATTCTAAAGCAACAAAAATTAATATAGTACTATTCTCAAATTTTGTAGAAATTAAAGATAATGGCGTAGGCTTTAATAATCATGTTTCATATTCAAAAGGATTAACAATTATAAAAGATATATGTAAAAATTTTTCATTAAATTTAAATATAGAAACTAATGAGAATGGTACTTTAATTAAAATCTCTAATGAGAAGGGGGAATAAAATATACTAAAAGTAGAGAATCTTTCAGTTTCATTAAATAACACTCAAATTTTGCAAAACATATCTTATCATTATGAAAATAATAAAGTTTATGGGCTACTAGGCCCTAATGGTGCGGGCAAATCTACTTTTTTCAAAGCAATTTTAAATGTAATTAATTATTCTGGAAATATTTCATTACCTTCTCATCATATTGGCCAATTAGTTGAAGCACCAGCTTTTTATGCTAATTTATCATGTTTTCAGAATCTCAAATTACATTCTAACTATCTGAACTTTGCATGTGATATAGATAATTACCTCTCAATAGTTCATCTTCAAGATGCTAAATATAAGAAATTTAAAGATTTATCAATGGGTATGAAACAGAGACTTGGAATTGCAAAAACGCTTATTGGAAATTCAAATTTAATTTTACTAGATGAACCAACTAACGGACTCGATCCTAGTGGCATTAAAGATATTAGAAATATTATTTTAGAGAAAGTGAAAAGTGATGATAGAACTTCAATTATTTCTAGCCATATTTTGCAAGAAGTAGCTACCTTTACAGATGTATTTATATTCATAAAGGGAGGCCAGCTAGTTACTCATTTGAAAAATACCAGCAATTATTACAGTATTTTAGAGTTAGATAAAATGACAGATGCTGAAAATACTTTTAATAACCACGAATATTCTATCGTTAAATTCAACTCCTTATATTATATTGTAGGAGACTATAAGTGGTTAAAAAATTATGATAGTTCGATTACTAAAATGACCATTGAAGATATCTATTTATGGCTTATGGAACATAAAATAGAGGAGGCTTATTTAAAATGATTACTTTTATAAAAAATGAATTTATTAAAGTAAAAAGCGAGCGTTTTATATTAGTTGTTATCTTGTTAAGCTTGATTCCTTTTACTATGAACATAGCAAATTTCTTTCTAAATAATAGAAGTTTATCCTTAGAAAATGGTTTTTACTTCAGATTTTATAATCAATATTTCATGTTAGGACCTATTGTTATAGGCATTATCTCTACTTCAGTATTTTACATTGAATATAAAAACAATACTTTACTTAATTGGCTAACTTATTCTAAAAATAAATCCAAATTATTTTTATCAAAACTTTTGATTATAATATTTTATTGCTTTGTGATTTATACTATCAATTTAACTTTGATTCTAGCATTATATTTAATTAATAATAGAAATTTTATTGATTTAGTACATATCTCGATTAGTTTCACGTTTTTAAATTTGTTAC
>NZ_PPRD01000131.1:0-2010 GCF_002902575.1 Staphylococcus croceilyticus
TGCTAGCTTCTTTCGTTGCTTCTTCTGTGCTAACTGCTTTTGTTGCTTCTTCTATGCTAACTGCTTTTGTTGCTTCTTCTATGCTAACTGCTTTTGTTGCTTCTTCTGAAGTTTCAATATTTTGTGATGAATTATTAATATTATTTTGGGTATCTAGAGTAGTTTTGGCTTGTTGACTTAAATTATTTTCATTATTATTAGATTTTTCTGCTGCCTGTGCTTCTTCACCTATCCCGAATAATAATGAAGCCCCAATTAAAATCGAAGCCGTACCCACCGTAAATTTACGAATAGAGTACTTGTTTAGACGATTAGGTAAAAAATCAACTTTCTTTTTAATAGGACCTTGTCTTCTTTGCTTCATATATTTCCTCCTATACTCCCTCAGTATTTATATACAACTTTCATATAAATATGTATGAAAGTTCCCTTAAATAATATTGCAAAATTAAATTTATTACAATACTTTGGTGCAATTTTTATTTATTTTTTAATTAGAAAAAATTATAATTTCATTTTTTATTATCTATTAGCATGCTAATTATCTAAATATTATTTAATCATGATATAACTTTATTACTTTTCCAAAAAGAAAAGCCTATAACATTCATTTCAGAATGCTATAGGCTTAATTTTATTTTAAAAATCCAGATATATTAAAAACAAAATTAAATTTTATTTTTCACTATTATCCTTACGTTTTCTTCTCATTAATAACAATGAGCCTGCCGCTGCTAATAATGAGCCAAATAATGTTCCATTATTGACTTCGCTATTACCAGTATCCGGTAAGTGATTGTCTTTATCATGTTTGTCTGAATCGCTGTCTGAATCTGAATCGCTATCAGAGTCTGCATCGCTGTCTGAGTCTGAGTCGCTATCTGAATCTGAATCGCTGTCTGAGTCTGAATCGCTATCTGAGTCGGAATCGCTGTCTGAGTCTGCATCGCTGTCTGAATCTGAGTCACTGTCAGAGTCTGCATCGCTATCTGAGTCGGAATCACTGTCAGAGTCTGCATCGCTGTCTGAATCAGAGTCGCTATCTGAGTCTGAGTCGCTATCGCTATCTGAGTCTGCATCGCTGTCAGAGTCTGCATCGCTATCAGAATCTGAGTCGCTATCTGAGTCTGAATCACTGTCAGAGTCGGAATCGCTGTCTGAGTCTGCATCGCTATCTGAATCTGAATCGCTGTCTGAATCAGAGTCGCTATCAGAATCTGAGTCGCTATCAGAGTCTGAATCACTGTCTGAATCTGAATCGCTGTCTGAATCTGAATCGCTGTCTGAATCTGAGTCACTGTCAGAGTCTGCATCGCTATCTGAGTCTGAATCACTGTCAGAGTCTGCATCGCTGTCTGAGTCTGAATCACTGTCTGAATCAGAGTCGCTATCTGAGTCTGCATCGCTGTCTGAGTCTGCATCGCTATCTGAATCTGAGTCGCTATCTGAGTCTGAATCACTGTCTGAGTCTGCATCGCTATCTGAATCTGAATCGCTGTCTGAATCTGAGTCACTGTCAGAGTCTGCATCGCTGTCTGAGTCTGCATCGCTATCTGAATCTGAGTCGCTATCTGAGTCTGAATCACTGTCAGAGTCGGAATCGCTGTCTGAATCTGAGTCACTGTCAGAGTCTGCATCGCTATCTGAGTCTGCATCGCTATCTGAGTCTGAATCACTGTCTGAGTCTGCATCGCTGTCTGAATCAGAGTCGCTATCTGAGTCTGCATCGCTGTCTGAGTCTGCATCGCTGTCTGAGTCTGCATCGCTATCTGAATCTGAGTCGCTATCTGAGTCTGAATCACTGTCTGAATCTGAATCGCTGTCTGAATCTGAATCGTTGTCTGAGTCTGAATCGCTGTCTGAATCAGAGTCGCTATCTGAGTCTGAATCACTGTCAGAGTCGGAATCGCTGTCTGAGTCTGCATCGCTATCTGAGTCTGAATCACTGTCAGAGTCGGAATCGCTGTCTGAGTCTGCATCGCTATCTGAATCTGAATCGCTGTCTGAATC
>NZ_PPRD01000131.1:2020-3315 GCF_002902575.1 Staphylococcus croceilyticus
TGAGTCTGAGTCGCTGTCTGCATCGCTATCTGAATCTGAGTCGCTGTCTGCATCGCTATCTGAATCTGAGTCGCTATCTGAGTCTGAATCACTGTCTGAATCTGAATCGCTGTCTGAGTCTGCATCGCTGTCTGAATCTGAGTCGCTATCTGAGTCTGAATCACTGTCAGAGTCTGAATCACTGTCTGAGTCTGAATCACTGTCTGAATCAGAGTCGCTATCTGAGTCTGCATCGCTGTCAGAGTCTGCATCGCTATCTGAATCTGAGTCGCTATCTGAGTCTGAATCACTGTCAGAGTCGGAATCGCTGTCTGAGTCTGCATCGCTATCTGAATCTGAATCGCTGTCTGAATCTGAGTCACTGTCAGAGTCTGCATCGCTATCTGAGTCTGCATCGCTATCTGAGTCTGCATCGCTGTCTGAATCAGAGTCGCTATCGCTATCTGAGTCTGCATCGCTGTCAGAGTCTGCATCGCTATCTGAATCTGAGTCGCTATCTGAGTCTGAATCACTGTCTGAATCTGAATCGCTGTCTGAATCTGAATCGCTATCGCTGTCTGAGTCACTGTCTGAATCACTGTCTGAATCTGAATCGCTGTCTGAGTCTGCATCGCTGTCTGAATCAGAGTCGTTATCTGAGTCTGAATCACTGTCAGAATCGGAATCACTGTCTGAGTCTGCATCGCTATCTGAGTCTGAGTCGCTATCTGAGTCTGCATCGCTGTCTGAATCAGAGTCGCTATCTGAGTCTGAATCACTGTCAGAGTCGGAATCACTGTCTGAATCTGAGTCACTATCTGAGTCTGCATCGCTATCTGAGTCTGAATCGCTATCTGAGTCTGAGTCGCTATCGCTATCTGAGTCTGCATCGCTGTCTGAGTCTGAGTCGCTATCTGAATCTGAATCGCTGTCTGAGTCTGCATCGCTGTCTGAGTCTGCATCGCTATCAGAATCTGAGTCGCTATCTGAGTCTGAATCACTGTCTGAATCTGAATCGCTGTCTGAATCTGAGTCACTATCGCTGTCTGAATCAGAGTCGCTATCTGAGTCTGAATCACTGTCAGAGTCTGCATCGCTGTCTGAGTCTGCATCGCTATCTGAATCTGAATCGCTGTCTGAATCTGAGTCGCTATCTGAATCTGAATCACTGTCAGAATCGGAATCACTGTCTGAGTCTGCATCGCTATCTGAGTCTGAGTCGCTATCAGAGTCTGCATCGCTGTCTGAATCTGAGTCGCTATCTGAGTCTTCTTCGAAATAACCATTATCGATAGTTAAATCATCATGATCAGTGA
>NZ_PPRD01000131.1:3325-12936 GCF_002902575.1 Staphylococcus croceilyticus
TGAGTCGCTATCTGAGTCTTCTTCGAAATAACCATTATCGATAGTTAAATCATCATGATCAGTGATAGTTACATGAACATCTTCACCATCAGCATCTTTTTCATCGTCACCAGAATCAGTAGTTGTTTGTGTTAATCCATCAGGTTTATCAAAATGAACATTATATTCTCCACTATCTAAATCTTCAAAAATATATTTGCCATTTTCATCTGTTTGGGTAGTTTTTAAGACATTTCCGTTATTATCTTTTAACGTAACTGTTACACCTTTTATACCTTTTTCGTTATCATCTTGATGTCCATCTTTATTAGTGTCATACCAAACATAATCACCTAATTTATATTTAGGTGTCTTGTAGAAACCGCTGTCTAAAGTCATATCATCATGACCTTGTATTGTTACAGTTACAGAAGAACCATTAGAATCATTTTCATTTGTTGAGTTTGCAGCATTCTTAACTGTTGGAGTATATCCATCTGGTGTTTCAAAGCTTACAGTGTATGTCGAACCATCATCTAAACCATCAAATTCATAATGACCGTTTTCGTCCGTACGAACTGATTTTTGAGTTCCATCTGGATTAGTTAATGTAACTAATACTCCACTTATAGGTCTTTCATTATTATCAGTGCCTTGAATACCATCTTTATCCACATCTTCCCAAACATAGTCACCTATTTTATACTTTTTAGCTGGTGTATCACCTGAACCTCCTGAATTATTTGATGAAAATTCTACATTGTTACCATAACCAGCATTATAAGTTCCACCAGAATTTGAGTCATATGATGATAAAATTGCATGTTGTTGGACTTGAGAGTAACCATCATCGTCCACTCCATAGCTACTAACAACTTGAACAATATATGGTGTATCTATATTTTGACCAAAATCAATTTTAAATTGGTTATTATACGGTTGGCGAGTGATAGTAAAGTCCTCTGAATTTGTTACATCTTCATACTGACTATAATCATAAATTTTATTACTATCTGGAAGCGTTTGATCGTTTCTTACTTTATAAATACGAATATAAGTATCATTATCAATAATTGTTGAACCATTGCTATTGTTTGTTGGCTGTCCTGAAACTACTAATGAAGGATTAGGAATATTTTCACGTAACGGATTAACGTAAATCGTTTGTTCAATTCTTTGATTATCTTCATCTAATCTAGTAAATGAAGTCGAAATATTAGCAGGGCCTTCTTCTTGAGGGTATTGATATTCAATAGTAACATCTTTATGTGCTTCTGTATTAGCTGTTTTATATGTTAAATCTAAATTAGTATCTCTATCAGGCACTTGTTCTTTATCGATATATGACGTTAATGATAAACGAGCTACAATATTTTCATACTTATCTACATAATCAGTAAATGTATATGTTAATTGTCTATTATCAAGATCATATGAACCATTAGCAATAACCTCACCTGAATCATCTACGATGTTCGGCAAACTATAGCGAGTAGTTAAATCTGATGGAAGTGTACGTTTATCGTAATTAACCGTCATTGTATCTCCACTATGTACAGCATTATCAATAGAGAAAGTTGAATCATATTGAATATTCTCAGCATCATGAGCTTCAATAATACCATCGTTTTCTTTACCTTCTGTAATGCTTTGATTAATAACATGAATTAAGTCATTTACATTTTGACCTTGACTTTGATTAGCCGCTAATTTTCTAACTGCTAATCTTGTTCTAGGCTGAACAGTACGTGAAGCATTTACATCACTTGTAGTTGCATAATTAGTTTCTGAATCTTTTTTCTCTGAATCTGCTTTCACTAAAGCACTTAGCAAGTTTTTACTATTTAAATCTTTATAATCAAGATTTAAGTTTTCAACATCTGCTGTTGCTTCTTCAACAGAACTATTAGTATTTTTAGCAACAAAATTAGTAATTGCTTCTTTTTTATCTTGTTCATTTTTAGCATTGTCTAATTTATCGCCAGTTTCTTTGAATGATTTATTTAATTCAGTATTTGCTACGATTTCTTTTGTACTTGGTTCTTCTTTTGTTGCTTCTTCGCTAGTTTCTTTTGTACTTAGTTCTTTTTTTGTTGTTTCTTCACTAGTTTCTTTTGTACTTGGTTCTTTTTTTGTTGTTTCTTCGCTAGTTTCTTTTGTACTTGGTTCTTCTTTTGTTGTTTCTTCACTAGTTTCTTTTGTACTTGGTTCTTTTTTTGTTGTTTCTTCACTAGTTTCTTTTGTACTTGGTTCTTCTTTTGTTGTTTCTTCACTAGTTTCTTTTGTACTTGGCTCTTCTTTTGTTGTTTCTTCGCTAGTTTCTTTTGTGCTTGGTTCTTCTTTTGTTGTTTCTTCGCTAGTTTCTTTTGTACTTAGCTCTTCTTTTGTTGTTTCTTCGTTAGTTTCTTTTGTGCTTGGTTCTTCTTTTGTTGTTTCTTCGCTAGTTTCTTTTGTGCTTGGTTCTTCTTTTGTTTCTTTACTTACTTCTTCTGTACTTGATTGTTCTGTTGTTTCTTTACTTATTTCTTCTGTACTTGGTTGTTCTGTTGTTTCTTTACTTATTTCTTCTGTACTTGGTTGTTCTGTTGTTTCTTTACTTATCTCTTCTGTACTTGGTTGTTCTGTTGTTTCTTTACTTATCTCTTCTGTACTTGGTTGTTCAGATTGATGAGTAATGTCTAATTGCTCTGTACTATTTGTATTAGCTTCACTAGTTTGAACATTACCTTTTTCTTTCACATCCGATTGTTGATTACTTTCAGTAGTTGTAGATACAGGATCTTTTTCAGCAGCTTTTGCTTCATCATGTGCACTTCCAAAAATTAATGTAGCCCCTACTAATATGGAAGCTGTACCTACTGTGAATT
Organism: Staphylococcus croceilyticus; assembly: GCF_002902575.1. GTDB lineage: Bacteria > Bacillota > Bacilli > Staphylococcales > Staphylococcaceae > Staphylococcus > Staphylococcus croceilyticus. Next base: position 6,172 of record NZ_PPRD01000131.1, read on the forward strand.
TTCTAATCGAATATTTATTCTGTCTATTCGGTAGGAAATCCAATCTTTTATTTTGTTTTTTCTTCAAACAAATCCACTCCTGTTTTTTTAATTGCACTAATCGTCAGAGAATAATAAAAAAACATTTTAATTCTACAAAATTTAAAATGTTTTTTAATACGTTTGATACCAAACAATTAATTGACAATTATATGCAAATTCACTATACCACATTCTTGTAGATTAAAACCTTATTTTTATAAATTAATATGTTAATTAAATGTATATAGTGTTAAATTTTGAGAAATTATATTATATGCTAAGTGTCAACTAATATATAAGACAAGTTTACAAAGATTTTATATTCAAGGTAAATAAAAAGAAGCGAAAATATTTCGCTTCTTGAACTAGTTTCTTCTATTATATATATGTGTTTTTTCAGTTTATATTAATTTTTTTATTTTAAATGTTCATATGGACTATTATTCACAAATGATACAATTTGATCTACGAATAATTTTGCGCGTAATTGAAATTGTTCGTCATCTAAATATAATGTCCCATCATCTAATTTGCCGTAATCAGAGTCATGCGTAGCAATTTGTGTAGGTACAGCGATACCTAATAAGCTTCTTACGATTACACGTAAGTGTGATAATGGTTCTGAACTTACAATGCCACCGCTATTACCGATTAAGCCGACTGGTTTCATTTTAAAATAATCCATGTTGACGTGGTCTAACGCATTTTTCAAAATACCAGAATATGAACCATGATAGTTTGGCGTACCAAGAATTAAGAAATCCGCTTCCATCGTCTTCTCTTTAAACTCTTTCGTATTAGCTTTGATTTCATCTACAGAAGGTGTCGTACCTGAGAAGTCTAACTGATTTAATGGTTTCTCAGCTAAATCGAAAATATCGACATCCATATCATGATTATCAAATTGACCTACTAAATATTTCGCCAATGCGTTTGTATGGGAGCCAACTTGGGCACTTCCTACAATAATAAGTCCTTTCATTATTACAAAACTCCTTTAATTATTTATTCTGCTCTTCTTTTAATAACTTCATAATCGCTTTACCAACACCACTATTTTCGTTTGTATCAGTAACGTATTTAGCAATCGCCTTCACTTCAGGCATTGCATTCTCCATAGCAACCGGATAACCGACACGCTCTAACATCGACGCATCATTTAGGTTATCGCCTAATGCCATCACATCTTGTAAATCAATATTAAGTTCATCTACAATCGTTTCAAGCGCAATTCCTTTTTGAGCATCTGAATGCGTAATTTCTAAGTTACCACGTGAAGATGATGAAATTGCTAGACTAGGAATAGCCGCCAGTTCTTCACCGATTGCCTTAATTTTCTCTAAATCAGGATTGAAAGCTAATACTTTCATAATTAATTCACCCGGAATATCCTCAATTTCTTCATAACTGTCCACTACTTTTAGCGTTCCATTATCAATACGCTTTTGAATACCCGCTTTAATCTTTTCAACATCAGCTTCCTGGCCCGCTTGTTTCGCAATATCTAAATAAATATCTAAATCACGTGTTGGGTCTTCAGTATAAATTCCTCTATTTGTATAAATTTGATAATATACATCTTCTTTATTCAAGATAGATTTGATTCGCTCCACTAACTCATGATTTAGATTAGACGTACTCATTATATTATGTGTTTCATCACGCACTTCTGCCCCATTCAGGCAAATATATGGCACAGTCAAATCCGTTTCAGCGATAGGCGTACTCGCTTCATAGAAGGCACGTCCCGTCGCAATAACGACTGTAATCCCTTGAGATTGCGCATATTTAATGGCATCAATGTTCTCCTGAGAAATTTCATGCGCTGCATTTAATAAAGTGCCATCCATATCCGTTGCTATTAATTTAATCATACAGTTACCTCGTTTCATTGACTTAATCCCTATCAATTTTTCTTTTTTTGAAAAAGGGTAGTTGCTTAACAAAACTATGAAATTTTAAACTTTAAATTCAGTGTTTATTTTAACAAATTTGCGACAGTTTGTACGTTTAAATGTTTGTTTTAGACTTCTTCTCTCGCAGTTCACGGAAAAAGTTACGCAACAAATCGCCACACTCATTTTCAAGAACGCCTGTAACTACCGAGGCTCTATGATTAAAACGAGGCTCTTCAAGTAAATTCATTAAACTACCACTACATCCGCCTTTAGGATCCATAGCGCCAAATACCACTTTAGGGATACGACTCATCACAATCGCGCCGGCACACATTACACATGGTTCGAGCGTGACATATAATGTACAATCTTCCAAACGCCAACTTCCCACCACTTTCGAAGCTCGTTCAATCGCGATATGTTCTGCATGTGCAGTGGGTTGTTGTGCAGTTTCTCTTAAATTGTGAGCACGCGCTATAATTTCATTATCTTTTACAATAATAGCCCCAATGGGCACTTCGCCAAGTAGTTGCGCTTTCTTCGCTTCTTCAATCGCTAAATTCATGTAATATTCATCATTTGCCATGTGTGTCCTACCTCACTTGTGATACAATACTCATTGTCTATTTTAACATTTGGAGATGTGATTATGAATAAACCATTTATCGCAATCGAAGGTCCTATCGGTGTAGGTAAGTCTTCTTTAGCTCATAAACTTAGCCAAACTTTGAATTATTATGAAGAAAAAGAAATTATTGACGAGAACCCCTTTTTATCAGATTTTTACGATGACATTTCTAAATGGAGCTTTCAAACGGAAATGTTCTTCTTATGTAATCGCTACAAACAAGCCAAAGATATTGCAGAAATGAAGCAAGGCGTTGTCAGTGATTATCACATTTATAAAAATAAACTTTTTGCTCGTAATACGTTGGATGATGCAGAATTTGATAAATTCAATCGCATTTTTGATATTTTGACGGAAGATATTGAAATGCCAAATATGATTATTTTCTTAGATGCCGATTTAAGTATTTTGAAAAAGCGTATTGCTAAACGTAATCGTAGCTTTGAGCACCAAATTGAAGATGATTATTTATTAAATTTAAAAAGAGATTATTTAGCGTTGTATGAAACTCTTAAACAAGAAGGCGCAAATGTTGTATTAATCAATACAAGTGACATTGATTTTGTAAATAATGAAACAGATTATCAGTATATTTTAGAACAAATTAAACCAATGATAGGAGATAGTAGAAATGAATAATTATGGTGTACCTCAGAATGCAATTATTACAATTGCTGGGACAGTGGGTGTAGGAAAGTCAACATTAACACAGGCGTTAGCTGACAAATTAAATTTTAAGACTTCTTTTGAAAATGTAGACCATAATCCTTATTTAGATAAATTCTATGATGATTTTGAACGTTGGAGTTTTCATTTACAAATTTATTTTTTAGCAGAGCGTTTTAAAGAACAAAAACGTATGTTTGAATATGGTGGCGGCTTTATTCAAGATCGTTCTATTTATGAAGATGTAGATATTTTTGCGAAGATGCATGAAGAACAAGGTACGATGAGTGCAGATGACTTTAAAACGTATTCAGAGTTATTTAATGCGATGGTCATGACGCCATATTTTCCAAAGCCAGATGTATTGATTTATTTAGAGTGTGATTATAATGAGGTAATTGAGCGTATTAAGCGTCGTGGTCGAGATATGGAGATTAATACAGACCCTGAGTATTGGCAAAAGTTGTTCAAACGTTATGAAAATTGGATTAATAATTTTAATGCGTGTCCGGTGGTTCGTATTAATATTAATGAGTATGATATTCATGAAAATCCTGATTCATTGGACCCAATTATTGATAAAATTGCGCATATCATTAATACATATCGCAATGTGGATAATAGATAATACAAAATGCCTGCACAATTAACCGAATTGTGTAGGCATTTTGTATATTGAAGTAGTTCATTAGATAGATATTCACTCACTTAAGTTGCTGCGCGTTCCTGGGGTGCCGTCTCTAAAGCAGTTCTTAAATGGATTGATATTACACTTAAGTTGAGATGCTTGCCTAGGGGGCTGGGTCGAGCCTTGGTCTCGACACTCATCCTGCTCCCTTAGGCGTCACTCAACTACGTTCCATTATCCATTTTAGAACTACTTACCTAAGTGCTATAGCACTTAGGTTCATTAACAGCACTGCTCCCCTAGGAGTCTACGCAACTACGTTTCGTTATCTATCTTAGAACGCCTTACACAAGTGCAAGTGCACTTGTGTTCAATATAAAAATCGCCAAGAGTCGCGCAACGCCATTAATTATCCATCTTTAGAACTACTTATTCAAAAGGAAATTTACGTTTATTAACAGTTTTATATATACAAATATTATTGCTCTACAATCAAAATATTTTTAAACTTTATTATTTATGTGAGTGTAGATACGTATTTATTAATATTTTTAAATACAATTATTTTTCGCTGTGTTGTTTTAGTATTTTAGGAACGTCTACGGCTGTGTCGATAATGTAGTCTGCGTCTTCTAGTTCATCTTTTTCAGCGATGCCACTTAATACGCCGATTGCTAGGCCTAATTCTGCATTTACTTTTGTTTTCATATCATTATTCGTATCTCCTACGATAACCACATCTTCAGGTCTAACATCATAGTGATCGAATAATGGATTGAGTACTGCTGGATTTGGCTTTTCAGCAGCATGTGTTTCAGTAGAAATGACCAGGTCAAAAGCATCTTTTGAATTCGTGTCTTCTAAAAATTGCATGACACCTTTTCGAGAATCACTTGTGACGATACCAATTTTGTAGCCCTCATTTTTCAGAGCTTTAATAGTTTCATAAACGCCTTCAATCCAGTTATTCTCTGGTACGCGATTATCTACAAGTTCTTGGCTTGTGTTACGCGTCCAATCCGATACATCTTCACCAGCTATATTACTAAATGCCTTCACCATATCATCCAGTGAGCCTGAACCCATGACAGAATTCGGCACAATCGCATCATCAATTACACCAAGTTGACGATGTGCCGCTTCTTTATCAGCGATTGGAAATTTATCTAAAAAGCTGTCTACCAGACGAACGCCAATCTTCTCCCAGCTCTTATCAAATTCAATTAATGTCCCGTCTTTATCAAATAATATCCATTCCATTTCAGCTAACACTCCTGCTATTCATGATTTATAACTCTTCTATTGTAATATAGATAGTGATGATTCGTATAGAAATGTGAAATGATTGATGTAAAGGTGATTTTTTCTCCAAATAAAAACTTTAATTTTTATCAAAATATGTAGTTTACAACTATTATAGGTGGGTAAACTTAAGTACGGTTATTCAATTTCATAAATCGTAAAAGCTTACCCCATTAGTCAATAGATTAGTGGGGTCTTTCTTATTAAAAAAATACCTCCTAATTGTTAGAATTTAATCTAACTTTTAGGAGGTATTTACTATATAATTTAACAACTTATTTAGGTTCGCCGTGTACTAAAATGCCACTTACTAAATCGATGACTTTTTTAATGAAACCGAATACGTCTGCCATTTGATTTCACTCCTTATATATTTGTCTTATACCTATAGTTTAGCTTCCTTTAGAAGTTTTTGGGCATTCTTGCGTAAATGATTATTTATGATGCAAATCTGTCATTAAAGCAGTTATTTTAAGTCAATCGAAAGCAATTCTTCTACATAACTGTCTTTCGCTTCAAATACTACTGTATTGCTTTTTATTTTAACTAGTTTGTCTTCATATTTAGAGATTACTTCATTGACCTTATTTCTTGAGTAACCTACAATATCCTTCAATTCTTTTATGCTTATTCTTGAATACTTACTTCCAAACACTTTATCTTGAAGCAATACAAATAGAACAGCTAAATCATATTTATTTAATGTTTGTTGATCGAGTGATTTTGCTAATCTTGTAATTATTTTAATGTTATTTTCAAAAGTTTCTATAATATTATTCTGACCTTCTATAAGTAATTGCATCATCTCATCGATAAAATTAGTTAATTCACCTTTATTAAAATAATCAGAGGCTTCTTCAAACGATTTATAATATTTATTTTTATTATTATTTACTACATATGAAAAAGTAAGAGCTGTAAATGAATCTAAATTATCATTTAGCAATTTTGCCAAAATGTATCTTCCCACTCTGCCATTTCCATCAGGCAAATCAGTTTCTTTAATTTCAGATGAAACAATAGAATCAAAAATTTTACGTATATCTGATATCGAATTAAAAGATACATTACCATTTTCCAACATAATATATTGATTAACTAATCCATCGAAACGTTTATTTTCACCTTTAGTTTTATTTAAAGAAACAGCTATTTCTTTTTTCGTACTTTTCACATTTTCAATTTCATTAGTACTTTGTAACTCATTTATCAATAAATGCTTTATATACGAATCATTCGCAACCTTAGGTAATGAAGTAGACAGTTGCTTAATTCTATCTGAATTCTTTAAAATCTTTTCTAAATGAATACATAATGCACGATTTATAACAAAAAATAAGGGATATTTAATTTCTGTTCTTTTTTTTCATCTTGTATTGAATGAATAATAAAATCTGTTACGTAACTTGAATAACTGTTTAATCTCAAATTATATTCAGTTTCAATGCTATCCCAACCATACATGTGAAAAATCTTTTTAAGCGACGTATACTCCAATTAAATACCTCCTTACTTATCATATATAAAAATATGATATTTATAATCAAGGTTATTATACTTAATTTTTCATTATTATAGAAGTAGGTGGTTTAAACCTATTTTTAAATAGATAATTGTAATAT
>NZ_PPRD01000132.1 GCF_002902575.1 Staphylococcus croceilyticus
CAGCAAGCGCGAGCACGTCAGACAGTGAGTCAACATCAACGAGTGAAAGTGACTCAGAGTCAGCAAGCGCAAGCACATCAGACAGTGATTCAGCATCAACAAGCGAAAGTGATTCAGACTCAGCAAGTGCAAGCACATCAGATAGTGAGTCAGCATCAACGAGTGAAAGTGATTCAGACTCAGCAAGCGCGAGCACGTCAGACAGTGAGTCAACATCAACGAGTGAAAGTGACTCAGAGTCAGCAAGCGCAAGCACATCA
>NZ_PPRD01000133.1 GCF_002902575.1 Staphylococcus croceilyticus
ATAACAACTTAATATTATCAATTAATCTTAATCTATTTATCAATTAAAACAATATTTTATCAATTATTTTCTTTCATCATTAATAAAGAATGACTTTTCATAATCATTTGGTTGATGCCAATGCGTCTTCCACATTCTATTACGGTTATTAGCAAATAAGTTATAGCCGAAATTTCTAATTGGAAGTGGCACCACTCTAATTAAGAATCCTAGCCATTTAAAATTTGGTAATTTCGTGATTAAAGTAGCAATTGCTGTAGATTTATATTCTAAATGATCACCTTGTTGTAATATGACGCTATTTCTATTTTTAGCTTCAGGATGTTGTTTAAATAAATTTTGACCCGCTTCACTATTTAAAGTCGTAAATTCATAACTTTTTGGTAAGCCATTTTGAATTAACCAAATACAATAGTTATAGCAGTATACACATTTTCCATCATAATAAATGATTGGCATACCATTTCACCTTCCTCATAGTCATATAATTAATATTCCTTTAAAAAACTATTTTAAACACAAAAAACACCATCTAATAGTTACAGAAATTGGTTCTACGCAAACATCGGTTGATAAATAAAAAAATTATTTAATTATAATTAGATTAAGCGACAAAGAGGAAATCAGACTTTTTTA
>NZ_PPRD01000014.1 GCF_002902575.1 Staphylococcus croceilyticus
CATTGGAGGTAAACATGGAAAATACGGTCGATTTTACTAAGTTATTACAAACAATAAAGAAAAATTTATGGTTATTTATTTTATTGCCAATTGTTTTTCTTTTATTAAGCGCAATATTCACATTTTTTGTATTGAAACCTGAATACCAGTCTTCTACACAAGTGTTAGTAAACCAAAAAAAAGAAAGTAAAAATGTTGGTGTGCAAGAAGTACAAGGGAATATTCAATTAGTTAATACATATTCTGAAATTATTCAAAGTCCTCGTATTTTAGAGGAAGTATCAAAAAAATATGATAAATATTCATCTGAAGAATTAGCTAAAATGGTTAATGTTAAAACTGAGGCGAATTCTCAAATTTTAAATTTAAGCGTTACAGCTAACAATAAAAAAGAATCTGAAAATATTGCAAATGAGGTAGCAAATGTGTTTCAAGACGAGATGCCTCATATTATGAATGTAGATAATGTTTCAATATTATCAAAAGCAAACGGTACTGCAGAAAAAATTTCACCAAAACCTTTTATAAACTTATTATTAGGACTTATTATCGGTTTAGTTTTAGCAAGCATTATTGTTGCATTAAAAGAATTACTTGATAGAAGAATTAGAACTGAAGAAGATGTTGAACGAGAATTAAATGTTCCTGTTTTAGGATCTATACAAAAATTAAAATAGGGAGTTTAAAACATGGCTAAAAAAGTTAAAGATAAAAGAAAAAAATTAAATACACCTTTAATCGTTGAAGATAAACCTAAATCAATTGTAAGTGAAAAATTTAGAGGTATCCGCTCGAATATTATGTTTTCAGGAGCAAATGAAGAAATTAAAAGTATTATAGTTACATCTGAAAAACCAGCAGCAGGGAAAAGTATTGTTTCAGCTAATATTGCAATCACTTATGCTCAAGCTGGTTATAAGACGCTAATCATTGATGGAGATATGCGTAAACCGACACAACAATATCATTTTGGAACTTCAAATTATGATGGTTTATCGAATTTAATAATTGGCAAATCTGATTTTAGTAAAGCTATTAGAAGTACTCGTGTTGAAAATTTAGACTTATTGACATCGGGGCCTGTACCACCAAACCCTTCTGAGTTAATAGCGTCAAGACGTTTTAATAAAATATTTAATGAATTAACTGAAATATACGATTTTATATTAATTGATACACCACCAGTAGTTTCAGTTACTGATGCTCAAGTCTTCTTACAAAACGTTCTAGATTGCGTAATGGTTATTGACTCGGAAAAGAATAATAAAAATGACGTTAAAAAAGCTAAACAATTGATTGACAAAGCAGACGGACATATTATTGGTGCAGTTTTAAATAAAACGCAGGCAGATAAATCTTCTAATTATTACTATTATTATGGAGATGAAGCAAATGATTGATATTCATAATCATTTGCTTATTGGCGTAGATGATGGAGCAAAAAGTAAAGAAGATGCAATTTCACTATTAAAGCAGGCTAAAGAAGAGGGTATAACGGATATAATAGTAACACCTCATCATTTAAGTCCTCAATTTGATAACTATTATAATGAAGTTCAAGTTAAATTAGAAGAAATTCTTCATTTAGATGAATTTAGAGAACTAAATATAAATATACATCCAGGACAGGAAATTAGAATAAGCGATCAAATTCTTCCACAGTTAAATTCTGGTGAAATAATTGGTCTTAATAAATCAAAGTATCTTTTAATAGAGCTGCCTTCAGGAAATGTTCCTCATTATACCGGAAGATTATTTTTCGAGTTGCAGTCAAAAGGATATGTTCCAGTCATAGCACATCCAGAAAGAAATAAAGAAATTGTGTCAAATTTAGATAAACTTTTTGAATTAGTTAATAGTGGCGCTTTAAGTCAACTTACGACTGCTTCTTTAGTAGGTAAACACGGTAAAAAAATTCAAAAAGTTTGTTTAGAAATGATAAAAAATGATTTGGTTCATTTCTTAGCTTCTGATGCTCATGATGTAAAAAACAGACCATTTATAATGAAAAGTTTATTTGAAGAAAAAAGTTTGAAAAATTATAAAAATGAAATCGAAGAACTAATCGAGAACGCTCAAGTGATTTTACAAAATAAAGATTTAAAAAAACGACAACCTACTGATGACTTTAAGCGTAAAAAATTATTCGGATTATTTTAATTATAGAGTAAAAATTAAGTGAGGGGACCAAAGTGGATAAATTAAGTGCAAGAGGGCGACTCTTAATATTAATTATTATTGATTCGCTTATCGTAGCATTTTCAGTTTTTATTTGTTACAACATTTTAGAGCCTTATTTTAAAGGCTATTCACATGAAATTTTGATTTTGACTTCAATAATACTATTAGTTTCACATCATGTCTTTGCATACATATTCAATCTTTATCATCGTGCTTGGGAATATGCGAGCGTTAATGAGCTGTTGCTTATTGTTGAAGCAGTTACTTGTTCAATTTTAGTAACTATAATCTTGGTACCTATTTTTACAGGTCATCCACCATTTTTTAGACTATATTTAATAACTTGGATGATGCATTTAATCTTAATCGGGGGCTCTCGTATTTCATGGAGAGTGGCTCGTGGTTTTGTTGTCGGTAAACAAGAAAAGAAAAAACCCACGTTAATTGTAGGGGCTGGCCGAGGAGGATCATTATTGATTCGTCAAATGTTGAGAAGTCCTGAAATGGGTTTAGAACCAGTTTTGGCTGTTGATGACGATCCTGAAAAGCGTAAATTAACTATTGCTGGAGGCGTTAAAGTACAAGGAACAATTAATGATATTCCTAATTTAGTAAATAGATATAGAATAAAAAGAATTATTATTGCAATTCCTACATTAAGTTCAAAACGTTTGAAAGAAATAAATGATATTTGTAATAGTACAGGAATTGAATTGTTCAAGATGCCAAGTATTGAATCAGTACTATCGGGCGAATTAGAAGTAAATCAACTTAGAAGAGTGGAAGTCGAAGATTTATTAGGTCGTGACCCAGTCGAATTAGATATGGCAATGATTTCTAAAGAGTTAACTCATAAAACAGTTTTAGTCACGGGAGCTGGGGGTTCAATCGGTTCGGAAATTTGTAGACAAGCTTGTAAGTTTCAGCCTGAGAAAATTATTCTTTTAGGACATGGAGAAAATAGTATATATCTTATTCATCAAGAACTTAGCAACTTATATAAGGATAAAATAGAAATCATTCCAATTATAGCTGACGTTCAAAATGCTAAGCGTATGGAAGAAGTTATGAATACATATAGACCATATGCAGTTTATCATGCAGCAGCGCATAAACATGTACCACTGATGGAATATAATCCTATTGAAGCGTTTAGAAACAATGTTTTAGGTACTAGAAATACTGCTCTTGCTGCTAAAAAAGCTGAAGTAAGAAAATTTGTAATGGTTTCGACTGATAAAGCAGTTAATCCACCAAATGTAATGGGAGCTTCTAAACGTGTAGCTGAAATGGTAGTACAAAGTCTGAATGAAGAAAATAGCATAACAGATTTTGTAGCAGTAAGATTCGGTAATGTTTTAGGTTCTCGCGGATCAGTAATTCCATTATTTAAAAAACAAATTGCAGCGGGAGGCCCAGTAACTGTAACACATCCCGATATGACTAGATACTTTATGACAATACCTGAAGCATCAAGATTGGTACTTCAAGCTGGTGCGTTAGCTGAAGGCGGGGAAGTATTTGTTTTAGATATGGGCGAACCTGTAAAGATTGTAGACTTAGCCCGAAATTTAATAAGACTAAGTGGTAAAACTGAAGATGAAATTGGTATAAAATTTTCAGGAATTCGTCCGGGTGAGAAATTATATGAAGAGTTGCTAAACGAGGATGAAATTCATCCTGAACAAGTTTATGAAAAAATTTATCGTGGGCGAGTTAAACAACATAGTAAAGAAGAAGTGGATAAAATAGTAACAAAATTAAATGAAGATTTTACTCCACAACAAATTATAGATATAGCTAATAATAAATAAAAATAGTAATAAATGAGGTGAGAAATATGAGAATTTTTAATATGATTAAATATCATATTTATCCCAATGTCGTGAATCTATGTTTAAGTATATTTCCAAATTCAAAAGGCACGAATAAAATTAGAGGGAAATTATTTTCACCTTTATTTAAAAAAAGTGGAAAAAATTTACAAATTGCTAGTGGCGTTATCATAAATATGCACAGAAATATAATTATTGGCGATAATGTTTATATTGCACATAATACGTGGATAAATGGCAGTGGAGGATTAGAAATACAGAACAATGTAATAATTTCACCTAATGTAATCATAGCGACCACTAAACATGAAAGAATGAATAATAAAGTAAGTAACATTAAATCATCAGTTAGCCCTATTAATATAGGTGAAGGTTGTTGGATTGCTGGGAATTCTACTATCACTATGGGCGTCTCGTTAGGCAAAGGTAATATAATCTCTGCCAATTCTTTAGTCAATAAATCATTTGTTGAAGAAAATCAATTAATAGGTGGAGTTCCTGCTAAAATAATAAAATCTATAGGAGATTAATATGTTTAAATCAAAAATATTAAGTTTAATATTAACATCTTTAATCACTATAATCTCAGTTGTAATCGGAGTTTATTTGTTCTTAATTAGAGATAGTTTAGAAATTGGATATCAAAATTTATATATACTTCCTATTAGTTATGCGCTATTATATGTGATTTTTTTAAGAATTGTTATAAAAAAATACGGAATGAGTTTATTTTTAGGAGTATACATAACAGTAAGCTTTTTTAGATATGTGATTTTGAGTTTATTAGTTGTTAAATCTCAATGGTTTTTAGGAAGATCAGCATTTCCACTTGATTTTCAGCTTTTTAATAAAGCGATATTTTTAATGGCTTATGAACTTTTAGCATATAATATAGCAATATTAATTTTTCATCGCATATTCTTTAATAAAAATAAGTTTCCTAAAAGAAATAAAATTGGCAATGAGATACAATTTAGTAATAGTAACGTAATTTATATTATTTTTATAATTTTCACAGTTTTTTTAGTTGCTTTGAGACCTGATTCTTTGAATTTCTTTTCATTTTTTACAGTGAATAGTAGTTACACTTCAATTGAAGAAGTAGATAGTTTAACTTCAATCGTAATAATATTTTTAAATATTTCTAGATTACTAATTTACTTTATGCTAGTTAAATGGATATACAAGACATTCAATTCAACTCAAACATTATTATCATTTTCACTTATATCTATTGTTACAATAATTAATGCATTAATATTTTTTGGAACTAATCGCTCTGATTTTATCTTCAATTTTATTATCAATCTTATAGTATTAGTATATTTATATAAAAAATTAGGTATTTCTTTAAATGTATTTTTAATATTATTGTTACCAATAGTGGTTAGTGGAATGACTCAATATAGAGAGTCAGTAACAGTCACTAGAGGAGCTAATAGATTAGTAGATATAACTGATAATATTCAAGTTTATTTAGGAGGAGTTTACAATGTTGCGATGAGTTTAGATATAGCATCTCCTTCTCATAATCCATTAATGTTATTAGCAGATATATTTAGGTCAGCAATAGGACCAAACTTAATCTTGAAAAATTTAAATGTAATTTCAAGTGTAAAACTGTTTAATTATAGAATTTACCAAAATGATCATATTTCACAGATTATCCCAATGATAGGTCAAGCGAATTTATATTTAGGATTTATTTTTGCTCCTATATTAGGAATAGCTTTTATTGCTTTGGCTGTATTTCTACTTAGAGAAATTATCAGGGTAAGACGTTTTGAATTAATATATGTTTTTACGTTATTTAGTGGAAGACTAGGTTTCGTAATGGGCCAAAATGGTAATATTCTTTTGAATGATTTAACGTTCTTTTTACCATTGTTTTTACTGATTTTTTATATTAATAATAAAGTTGTGATTCATAAATGAATAGATTAAAAAATCTTAGTTATACGTTTTTGGGAAATGCTATTTTTTCTTTTATTAAATGGTTAATATTAATTTTAGCTGTTAGATTAACTTCTCCTGATCAAGTAGGTAGTTATACTTATGCAGTTGCGTTAACAACACCTATTATGCTATTTGCGAATATGAGGTTAAGACTTAGATACGTAGTTGAAGATGATTTGAGTTTTAAAAGTTTACATAAATTGCGTAATTTATTAAATCTTTTTAGTTTAATAATTATAATTTTAGTAGGCTTTATCGTTCATCCTGATTATATTAGTTATATGATTTTAGTTGCATTGACAAAAATTTTAGACTTACAATCAGAACTTTATTATGCAATATTACATAAAAAACAAAATTTCAAATATATAAGCTTATTACAAATAGGAAAATCTCTTATAATTATTATTCCATTTGCTATTGCAATGTTTATATTTAAAAATGTTTTAATAGGTTTGGTTATACAAGTAGTTGCACAGTTAATCTGGTTGGTCTTTTTTGAAAGTAAAGTAGCTAATTTAATAGATAATGAGATTAATAAAACTATAAATAAAAAAGTTTTATATTCATTATTTATTGATGGGTTACCATTAGGCATTGTACAGTTACTTAATTCTTATAATATTTTAATACCTAGATACGTGATTGAAAGGGTTTTAGACGTAAAATTAGTTGGGGTTTTTGCTTCAATTAGTTACCTATTAACTATTATAGATTTATTTATGAATGCTGTATCACAAAATATAATTGTAAGAATTAAAAATGCTATTTTAAAAAAAGACTATGAAAAACTGATTAAATATACTAATAAAGATGTTTTCTTAATGTCTTTATTATTAGGTTTGATAGTAATTATTCCTGTGTATTTCTTTAAAGACTTAATTATTGGAATAATTTACGGAAGTTTTTATCAAAAATATAGCATTGTATTTTTGATTATTGCAATATCGATAATATTTAATTTTCAAAGTTGGATTTTTGATACAACATTAATGGCGTTTAAAGTATATAAACTTCAATTAATAGCTTCAATATTCAACTTAATTGTTTCAATAATATCATCAATATTACTTATAAATTCTTTTGGTTTAGTTGGAGCAGCCATTTCAGTAGTAATAATCAATTTTAGTCAAGCTATTATTAAGTACTTAATATGTATGTATAGTATAAAGAAAGATAGGAGAGGTTAGTATGCAAATACTTTTTGTTCATGACTTTCCAGCTTTTTATGATAAGAAGACACACAAATATTATTCTACAGGTTTTTCATATACGATTTGGAAAAGATATTTGGAAGTTTTTGATGAATTAAAAATTATTTCTAGATATAAAGAAATTGATAAAGAATCGCACGATTATAATCTTTCAAGTGGAGATTCTGTTACATTTTCGCCTGTAAAAAATTATACTAATTTTAAATCATTAATTAAAAATAGCAGATCTATTAATAAACAACTAACTAGAGAGATTTTGAGCTCAGATGGTGTAATTATACGCTTGCCAAGTGTTTTAGGATTTTTAGCGGCTTTAATATGTAAAAAAGCGAATAAACCTTATTTGGTAGAAGTAGTTGGGTCAATGTTTGATGCATATTGGAATTATGGTGATATATTGAGTAAGCTATTAGCATTTCCAGGAGAATTTATTCAAAAACAAGCAATTAAAAATTCAGATGTAGCTATATATATAACTGAAAAGTATCTCCAAAATAAATATCCTACCAAAGGATTGAATTTTAATAGTGTATCAAATGTTGTTTTAGCAGACAATTTTGAGAAGAATTTAGATTGCAAATATATTTTTGATAATAATCAAATAAGATTGGGGTTAGTTGGTTCAACCTATGTAAATTATAAAGGTCATGATTTGGCGATTGAGGCTTTATCTATTTTGCGTAATAAAGGGTACAATATAACTTTAGATTTTGTGGGTCAAGGTTTAAGCGATAAAGTAAATAATTTAATTAAGAATTATAATTTAAATAATTATATAAATTATAAAGGTGTAATAAATAATAGAGAAAAAATGAATGACTGGTACAAAAGTTTAGATATTTATTTACAACCAAGTAAAACAGAAGGGCATGGTAGGTCAGTTGTTGAAGCTATTAGCAATGGTATAACAGTTATAGCTTCTAACATTGGAGGGTTGCCAGACAGTGTCCAAGGTAAGTTTCTTTTTCCATCAAAAAATGTCAATCAACTTGTTAAATTAATTGAATCTTGCATTAATAGCATCGATATTAGAAAAGAAAATATAGATGGAAATATTGAAAAAGTTAAAAAATATAAAAATAATATTGTGACATCAAAAAGGTTAGAAGCCTTAGCAACTTTTAAAGACTTAATAGGGGGTAAAAAATAATGAAAGTTTTAATTACTGGAGCAGCTGGTTTTATAGGTTCAACATTAGCTAAGAAATTAATTAGTCAAGGATATGAAATAGTAGGTATTGATAATATAAACGATTATTATTCAGTGCAATTAAAAGAAGATAGATTAAAATCTATCGGAGAAGATCATTTTACATTCCATAAAATTGATTTAGAAGATTACGATAAAGTTAATGAAATTTTTGAGAATGAAAAACCTGAAGTAGTAGTAAATTTAGCTGCTCAAGCAGGCGTAAGATATAGTTTAGAAAATCCACGAGCTTATATTGATTCAAACATTGTTGGCTTTATGAACATCTTAGAAGGGTGTCGCCATCATAAAGTTGAACATTTAATTTATGCTTCTTCAAGCTCAGTATATGGCGCAAATACTAATAAACCATTTAAAACCTCAGATAACATTGATCACCCACTAAGTTTATATGCAGCTACCAAAAAATCTAATGAATTAATGGCTCATACATATAGCCATCTATATAATTTACCAACAACAGGATTAAGATTCTTCACAGTTTATGGACCTTGGGGCAGACCAGATATGGCATTGTTTAAGTTTACTAAAGCAGTAGTAAACGATGAAACTATTGACGTTTATAATCATGGAAATATGATGCGTGATTTCACTTATGTAGATGACATTGTAGAAGCAATTAGCCGTTTAATTCAAAAGCCAGCTCAACCAAATCCAGAGTGGTCTGGAGCTGACCCAGATCCAAGTTCATCATATGCTCCATACAAGATTTATAACATCGGAAATAATAGTCCAGTTCGTTTAATGGAATTTGTGGAAGCTATTGAGAATAAACTTGGTAAAACAGCTAAGAAAAATTACATGGATCTACAACCAGGAGATGTGCCAGAAACTTATGCCAATGTAGATGATTTATTTAAAAACATTGATTTTAAACCACAAACTTCTATTCAAGATGGCGTGAATAAATTTATTGATTGGTATTTAGAATATTACAAATAAGGAGAAATGCTTATGCTTCAGTTTATTTATGAACATGCTCCAATTGCTTTGCAAAATATAATGGTTTCTGTACAAGGTAAGTTATTTGAGAAACAGCGTTATACTTCTCATTACTATAAAGAGTTAGAAAAATTAAGAAATTGTGATAAACCTTATGAATTACAAGAAGAAAGAATGAGAGAATTTTATCGTTTAATAAAAAATAACAGCGAATATTATAAAGAAAAATTATCAGAATTTAACGATGAAATAGATTTAAGTAACTTAGAAAAATATCCTCTTTTAACAAAAGAAGATGTAAGAACTAATGTTGAAGAAATTCTTACAAAAGATAAAATAGATTTAATCACTTTAGGTACTGGTGGTTCAACAGGTAAAAGTTTAAAGGTGTATTCTAGTCCATATGATATGTCTAGAAAAATAGCATATTTAGATTATTTTAAAGAGCAACATGGTGTATATAAAGGAATGCGTAGAGTTAGTGTTGGGGGAAGAAAAATTATACCTCAAAATCAAAGTGAAAAAATTTTTTGGCGATTTAATGAGCCTTTAAACCAATTAATGATTTCTGCTTATCATGCAGAAGGAGAAAACTTGAAATATTATGTACGAAAGTTAAATGAATTTAAACCACAAACATTAGATGGATTTCCTACTGTAATTCATCGAATCGCTAAATATATTTTAGAACGTAATATTGAATTAAATTTCAAGCCTATAGCTATATTTCCAACCGCTGAAGCGTTAACTACTGAGATGAGAAATGATATTGAAAAAGCATTTAAATGTCCAGTTAGAAATCAATATGCTTCATCAGAGGGTTCACCATTTATAACAGAAAATAAAGAAGGCGAATATGAAATAGGCGCAATGAGTGGTTATTTTGAACTTAAAAAAGTAGAAGATAAAATTTACGAATTAATAGTCACAGGTTTCTATACAACTACTACGCCATTATTTAGATATAAAATTGGTGATTCTGTGGAATTATTTGAAGAATTGCCTGAAAATTACACACAAAAAGATATTAAAATTAAAAGAATTATTGGTAGAAATAATGATTTCTTAAAATCAAGTGAAAGAGGAATCATCACAAATGTTTACTTATCTACTGCAATTAGAGAATTAGGAAATAGCATAATTGACTCTCAATTTGTTCAAAATGAATTAGATTTAATAGAAGTTAATTTAGTAGTTTCAGATAATAGCGATAAACAAAAATTAAAAGCAAAATTAGAAAAACAACTAAGAGCTAGATTTGGGAATAAAACGCAATTTAATTATAACTTTGTAGACAACATTGAACGAACAAACGGTGGTAAAAAAAGATTTATGATAAATAATTTGAAATAAGGGGAGAAATTGAAAATGAACAGAAATATTGCAGTCGTAGGTTTAGGATATGTAGGTTTACCAGTAGCAGTAACATTTGGTAAGAAACATGAAGTAATTGGTTTCGATATTAATGAAAATAGAATTAAAGAATTAAAAGATGGTTATGATAGAACAAATGAAGTAACAACAGAAGATTTAAAAGTAGCGAATATTAAATTCACAGCAGATGCTGAGGATCTTAAAAAAGCTGATTTTATAATTGTAGCAGTACCAACGCCAATTGATAAAAATAATAAACCAGACTTAACGCCATTACTAAAAGCCAGTGAAACAGTAGGTAAAGTATTAACTTCAGATACAATTGTTGTTTATGAATCAACAGTTTATCCAGGTGCTACTGAAGAAGATTGTGTACCAGTATTAGAAAGAGAATCTGGTTTAACATGTGGTAAAGATTTCTTCGTTGGTTATTCTCCAGAAAGAATTAACCCAGGAGATAAAGTTCATACATTCGAAACAATTACTAAAGTAGTTTCAGGACAAACGCCAGAAGTGTTAGAAGTAGTTGCTGATATATATGGTTCAGTTGTAACTGCTGGTGTCCACAAAGCATCATCAATTAAAGTTGCAGAAGCAGCTAAAGTAATTGAGAATACACAACGTGATGTGAATATCGCTTTAATGAATGAATTAGCATTAATTTTCGATAAATTAGATATTGATACTAATGAAGTATTACGCGCTTCAGGTACTAAATGGAACTTCTTAAACTTCAAACCAGGTTTAGTAGGTGGTCACTGCATTGGCGTGGATCCATACTATTTAACACATAAAGCTCAAGAAGTTGGACATCATCCCGAAGTGATTTTAGCTGGTCGTCGTATTAACGATGATATGTCTAAATTTATAGCTGCTAATGTGGTTAAAGGTTTATTAAAACAAGGCTTAGAAGTGCAAGGTGCTACAGTTAACGTTTTAGGATTAACATTTAAAGAAAATTGTCCAGACTTAAGAAATACAAAAGTGATTCATATTATCGAAGAATTAAAAGATTACGGTTTAAATGTTCATGTTAATGACGTAGAAGCTGACAAAGAAGAAGCCCAAAAATTCTATGATATTAATTTAGAAGATAAAGAAGAATTACCTAAAGCTGATGCAATTATCTTTGCGGTGGCTCATAAAGACTATGTAGAAAATAAACAAGACTACTTAAATCTTGTTAAAGATAATGGCATGGTTCTTGATATTAAAGGTATTATCGAAGATGACGAAATCGGAAATAAAGGTTTATGGAGATTATAAGAACCTCTCTATATAGATAAGGTGATTGTATGGCTAATAAAAAAATATTTCATTTAGTAACGGTTGCTAAGAGTATTACATTGATGAAGGGACAAGTTGAATATTTAAGAGATAAGGGCTTGGATGTCCATGTTGTGTCTTCAGAGGGACCGGAACAAAATATGTATTCTTCTGATATTACTCATGTAGTTAACATGGAAAGAGAGATTTCTTTAAAAAATGATTTAAAATCATTAATTAATATGATTAAGTTATTTAAAAAAGAAAAACCTTATATTGTTAATTCAGGGACACCTAAAGCAGGGTTAGTAGGTACACTGGCTGCGTTTATAACACGTAGACCAGTTCGTATTTACACAGTGCGTGGATTGAGGCTTGAAACTGTAACTGGTTTAAAGTACAAAATACTTTATGCTATGGAAAAATTGGCAATGTTCTGTGCAACGGATGTAATTGCTGTTTCTGAAAGTCTTAAATCCAAGATTATGGAATTAGGCTTAGCTGAAAAAAGTAAAATAAAAGTATTAGGATACGGAAGTTCTAATGGTGTCAATCTTGAAAAGTTTGATAAGAAATTTAATTCTATTCCTTATGCATTACAAGAAGAACTTTCAGGACATTTTGTAATTGGATTTGTAGGCAGAATCGTGAAAGATAAAGGAATTAAAGAAATAGTTGAAATGTTTAAAATACTTCAAGAAAAAAAAGTAAAGGTTAAACTTTTGTTATTAGGTGATCCAGAGAAAGATGATTCGATAAGCGCAACAGATTATCAATATCTATTAGATAATAAGGATGTTATACTAGCTGGCCATGTATCTCAACCTGTTAACTACTTTAACCATATGGATGTATTAGTTTCTCCAACTTATAGAGAAGGATTTGCTAATGTTAGTCTCGAAGCACAAGCTGTAGAAATTCCTGTTATAACTACTCGGGCAACTGGAGCAATAGATACAATTGAAGATAAAGAAACTGGATTTTTAGTGGATATAGGTGCAAGTAAAGATATAGCCGATAAAGTTGAATATTTAATTAATAATCCAGAAATTAAACTTCAAATGGGTAAAAATGGAAGAAAAAGAGTTGAAGAAAAATTCAAAAATGAAATAGTTTGGAAACATTTAGAAACTATTTATAAAAATAAGCTACCTATTTAAATAGCTTTGAAAAGGAGCTAATAAATTTGATTAAAAGATTATTTGATATTGCCGTTAGTGCAACTGGTTTAATTATTTCTGCTCCAATTACATTGACAGCTGCAGCAGTTATTGCAAAAAAATTAGGTAAACCAGTCCTATTTAAACAAACGCGTCCAGGTCAATATGGAGAACCATTTAAAATTTATAAATTTCGTACTATGTCAGATGAAAGAGACGAAAATGGCGAACTTTTACCTGATGAGCAACGTATGACGCCTGTTGGTACTTTTATTAGAAAATCAAGTATCGATGAATTACCTCAACTAATCAATGTTTTAAAAGGCGATATTAGTTTAGTAGGTCCAAGACCATTATTAATGGAGTATCTTCCATTATATAATGAAGAACAGAAAAAACGTCATAATGTTAAACCAGGTATTACTGGTTGGGCTCAAGTAAACGGGCGTAATGCTATTACATGGGATGAAAAGTTCAAATTAGATGTTTGGTACGCCGAGAATCAATCGTTTAAATTAGATATGTACATTATTTATAAAACAGTGATTAATATCTTACAACGTAAAGATATTAATGCGCCTAACCATGTTACTGCTGAAAAGTTTAAGGGGAATGAAGCATGAGCAAGCCCCTTATTCTTATCGGCAAAGGTGGACACTCAAAAGTTATCAAAGATATAATTGAAGCGGAGCAACAATATCATATTGCTGGTTATTTAGATAATGCAATTGATGAATATTACACAGATAATGACATATTTTTCGATAATCTAGATGCCATTGAGCATTACAACAAGGAATATTTCTTTGTTATTGCAATTGGAAATAATCAAGTTCGTAATAAGCTATTTCACGAATTAGATATTCCACTTAAGCAATATGCTACTTTAATACATCCATCGGCCATTATAAGTCCTAGTGCTCAAATTGGACGCGGTACAGTAGTAATGCCTAATGCAGTTATTAATGCAGATACAACTATTGGTAAGCATGTAATCATTAATACAGGATCGATTATTGAACATGATAATCAGATTGGTGATTATGTTCATGTATCTCCAAATGCTGCTTTAGCAGGAGGCGTTAAAGTAGGTAATGAGTCACATATAGCTATTAATTCAGCAGTCTTACCTTTAGTTGAAATTGGAGAAAAATGTATTGTAGGTGCAGGCGCGACAGTAATCAAGAACGTTAAGTCAGAATCAACAGTCATTGGAACACCAGCCAAAATTAAGGAGTGAAAAAGTAATGGAAGAAGAAAGAATTTTCTTATCTAGACCACATATGGGTGGTACAGAATTAAATTACATACATGATGCATTCGATAAAAACTGGATTGCACCCCTAGGTGAAAATGTTACAGAATTTGAGAATAGCATGAAAGAATATGTGGGAGTAAAAGCAGCGGTAGCTGTTGGAAGTGGTACTTCTGCAATTCATTTAGCTTTAATTGAGAGTGGTGTTCAAAAAGATGATGTTGTATTTTGTAGTTCATTAACTTTTAGTGCATCAGCTAATCCAATTATATATCAAGGCGCAACGCCGGTATTTATTGACTCAGAAATGGATTCTTGGAATATGTCACCAAATGCATTACGTAAAGCATTTGAGCAATATGTTGAAAAAGGCATTACTCCTAAAGCAGTAGTTGCTGTAAATTTATATGGTCAATCTGCAAAAATGGATGAAATTAAAGAAATTTGTGATCAATATGGTTCGACATTAGTTGAAGATGCAGCAGAATCTTTAGGTGCTGACTATAAAGGTCAAAAGAGTGGCACTTTTGGTAAATTTGGTATTTTCTCATTTAATGGTAATAAAATCATTACTACAAGTGGTGGAGGTATGTTAATTTCTAACGATGAAGAACATATTGCTCACGCTCTTTTCTTAGCTACACAAGCTAGAGACAAAGCTATCCACTATCAACATAGTGAATTAGGATTTAATTATCGCTTAAGTAATATTTCAGCTGGCATTGGTAGAGGGCAAATGGAAGTTTTAGATAAACGAATAGCTCGTCGTAGAGAAATATTCGATAAATACAATACAGAATTAGGAGGCATTGATGGTTTCGATTTTCAACCTGAATTACCTAATTCAAAATCTAATCGTTGGTTAACAGCTTTAACTATTGATGAAACTAAAACTGGATTTACAGCTTTAGATTTAATTGAAGCTTTACAAAAGAATAATATTGAAGCCCGCCCAGTGTGGAAACCAATGCACCTTCAACCATTCTTTGAATCTTATGACTACGTATATGAAGAAAAAGATAATGGCGCATATTTATTTAATCACGGAGTATGTTTACCATCTGGATCAGATATGACAGATGAACAACAATCTCGTGTAATTGAAATAATTAAAAGTTTATAAAAAAGAGTGATGATAAATGAAGAAAAAATCAACGGCTTTCAAAATTTTTATAACAATTCTAATTGTATTAATAGTTCTTATTGTTGCTGCAGGAATATTTGTATTTGCGAAACTTCATTCATTGAACAATTCTATCAACCATCCTCTTAATAGAGATCACTCTCAACTAAGACATAAATCTGTAAAAGATGGAGACCCAATGACTGTTGTACTTTACGGAATTGATGATGACTCAGAACGTCATCAAGAAAACTTAGGTCAACGTAGTGATTCCATAGTATTAATGTCAATTAATCCTAAAGACAAAAAAACAGTAATGGTTAGTGTTCCTAGAGACACTAGAACTGAGATAGTTGGCCATAATTCAACTGAAAAATTAAATCATGCTTATGCTTATGGCGGACCTAAAATGGCGGTTAACTCATTAGAAAAATTAATGGATGTACCAGTTGATCATTATATAGCCATAAATATGGATGGAGTAAAAACAGTGATTGATGAACTTAACGGTGTTGATATAGTTAGTAACGCTACCTTTACTACTAAATCTATGACTCCATTTCACTTTGACAAAGGTCAAAAGTACCACATGGATGGTAAACAAGCTTTAGCTTACATGCGTAGTCGTAAAGAAGATGGGGCTGGGGGCGACGAAGGTCGTCAATTACGTCAACAACAAGTTATCACTGCAGTTGCTAAAGAAGCATTCTCAATTAATTCTATTACTAGATTAGATGGTATTTTTAGAGCGGCTCAAGATAATTTAAGAACTGATTTAAGTTTTATTCAACTAAACAAATTCAGATCTGATTATGATAAAGCTCAAGATAATGTTGAGAAACTTACAATCAATGGTGAAAACAAAGTTGGCGACGATGGATTATACTATTTCTATCCTGATAAAAATAGTATGAATGAAGTCGAAAAGAAAATTAAAGACAATTTGGAAATTAACTAAATATGAAAGAAAGAGTGCTTTATCCGATAGTGGATAAAGCACTCTCTTTTTGTTTATATGACTATTTATATAAAATAAAACAGGCGCTCTCACTTAAGAGAACGCCTGTTTCAATATTCCACATTATTATTGATTTTGTTGGCTTGCTACGTCGTTTGCGAAGAAGTCGAAGATGTTTTTAGCGCTTTGTGTGTTGTCCATGTTACCAGCGAATCTATCTTCACCAGGACCGTATGCGTAAGTGTTTACGTCTTCACCTGTATGACCGTATGTAGTCCAACCAGTGTGTGATTCATCGTTAATTGGTTTTTGGATAGCATCTTGTAATTTAGTAGTTGCTTCAGCGACTTTAGGATCTTTGTCGTCTTTAGCTTTAGATTTAGCATCTTTTAAGTCTTTCGCTGCTTCTTTGACTTTATCTAATTGGTCACTAGGGAAGTCGATTCCATAACCGTTATTGATAACTTCTTCTGGGTCTTTACCTTCAGCAATTTGTTTTGTCATGTAGCTACCAGAGTGTTTCATTTTGTGAATTGCTTCTGGGTTCCAAACGTAGTCTTTACCTTTAGCGATTGATAAACCACCAGTTGAGTGGTCAGCTGTTGCAACAACTAAAGTGTCTTTGTGTGTATTTGCGTAATCGATAGCGTTTTGGAAAGCTTTTTCGAAACCACTCATTTCTGACATAACACCAGTGATGTCGTTAGGGTGACCAGATTTATCGATTGACGCACCTTCTACCATTAAGAAGAAACCTTTGTTATTTTTTTCTAATTTAGATAATGCACTGTTTTCCATATCTACTAATAATGGATTTTCTTGAGGTGCATCGATTTGTAATGGCATATCTTTTTCAGAGAATAAACCTAATACTTGATCGCTTTGAGAGTTTGCTAATTCATCTTTATTAGTAACATAATCGTAACCATCTTGTTGGAATTTATCAGTTAAGTTGCCATTTTCTTTACCGAAGTATTTAGAACCGCCACCTAAGATAACGTCTGCTTTGTGTTGGCCATTAATCTTATCGTTAAAGAATTGTTGAGCGATTTCATCCTTTTTATCACGGCTATCAACGTGAGATGCATAAACAGCTGGTGTAGCATCAGTAACTTCGGCAGTTGTAACGATACCAGTTGATTTACCATCTTCTTTAGCTTGTTCTAATACTGATTTAACAGGTTTTTTATCAGTGTCTACTGAAATAGCACCATTGTATGTTTTGTGACCAGTTGCGAAAGCTGTACCACCTGCAGCTGAGTCAGTTACGTTTTCTTTAGGGTCATTTGGATTTGTACGGTTTGTACCTTTTAAATATTTATCAAATGCAGTTTGATCTAATTCTTTAGTATCTGGGTTATCTGCGAAATAACGGTAAGCTGAGTTGTAAGAAGGTCCCATGCCATCTCCAACCATGAAGATAACGTTTTTAGGATTTTCAGTGTTACCAAATGCGATAGCGCCATTGTCATTTTGTTGCTCTTCTGGACCTGCACCTGGACTAGATGCGAAAGAAATTTGTGATGTTCCCAATAAAGAAGCAGCTAAGATTGAACCTGCAACAGTTGTTTTACCAAATTTGTTGATGAAACTCATTTTAAAAAAAGCCCCCTAATATGTATATAATAGTTGTTACATATTTATATTAAGAAACTTTATTTGATTTAAGATGATTATAAAGTTATTTTTAAGTAAAGGTATTGTAAACAATTATTAATTTGTAGAATTAATAATATTTTCTATTTGAATTAATTTCATAATCCTTTTCAGAAATTAAGAAGTGGGTTATAATGAATTTAAATAAAATAGTTCGTCTTATTAAGAGTGAGTGGAGGGACTTGGCCCTATGAAGCTCCAGCAACTGCGTTCATCGTGAGGTGCTAAATCCAACAGGAATTCCTGAGAGATAAGAAGATGTCTGGAAGCGCTTCTTATTTAAGGAGGGCTATTTTATTTACCCAATTTTTTGAAAAGGTGGTAAATGTATGGAGACATTGCAAGAATTATTTAAACAATTAGACTACTGGGAGAACTACTCACCAAGAAGTTATAGTGGCAGTATGATGAGAGTAGGAAAGCGAAACGCAGTTAAACGAAAAATCTTTGAAAGTATAACTGTAGAGGATATTAGAAAATATATATTAAATAGGAAGTAATTGTTCAAAGCCTCGTCATACTAACTGTTATGATGAGGTTTTTAATATGTCTCGCAGTGTATGCGTATTCATTTTCAAGAAAAAGATGTAAAATAAAGGCTAAGTAATTCGAAAATATCATTTGATAAATAGAGGTGAACACCTGTGATATTAATTATGTTATCTCCATTATTAATTATTGGATTTATCGCATTATCTATTAGAGAAGAAAGAAAACGTAACAAAAAAGAACAAGAGAAAAAAGCAGAATTAGAAAAAGAGAAAAATAAAATTTCTAATCCAGATTATGATGAGCAAGATAAAGAGTAATTTATTAAATTTAAGAAATTCAGATACGAAAGGTGAGCAATATGAAAGTACTGATTGTGGAAGATGACTTAGTAATCGCTGAAAGTTTAGAACATGAGCTAACTAAGTGGAATTACGAAGTAGTTGTAGCAAAACAATTTGATAATATTCTTGATTTATTTAACTCCCATCAACCGCAACTCGTATTGTTAGATATCAATTTACCAACATTCAATGGCTATCATTGGTGCCAAGAAATTCGCAAGACATCGAATGTGCCGATTATCTTCATTAGTTCACGTACGGATAATATGGATCAGATTATGGCAATTCAAATGGGTGGCGATGATTTTATTGAGAAGCCATTTAACCTATCTTTAACCGTAGCGAAGATTCAAGCGTTATTACGTCGCACATATGATTTAGCAGTCTCCAATAATGAGATTATTGTGCACAACTGTAAGCTAATTATTGATGAAGCGACACTTTACCATAATGATGAATCTGTGCAATTATCTTTCACAGAACTTCAAATCTTGCATATGCTGTTTCGCAATGAAGGTAAATATGTTAGTCGTACGTCTTTAATTGAAAAGTGTTGGGAATCTGAAAATTTCATTGATGATAATACACTTGCCGTGAATATGACACGTTTACGTAAGAAGTTACAATCGATTGGCGTGAAAGATTTAATAGAGACGAAGAAAAATGTTGGGTATAAGGTGTAGTGACTATGTTTAAAGCGTTTATGAAATCGATATTAAATGAAATCATTATCGTGATTGCCGTAATATTATTGTTTCTATTAATCTTCTTTTTATTTAGCTTACCGATGAGCGCGTTTCTGTTAGGTACGGCGATTATTTTATTTGTCATGATTATTTATTGGCTTATTCAATTAAGTGGCTTTAAAGAACAAGAAGATATGAAAGAAACAATGACACAACTTGAAGAAGAATTGCAACAGGTTAAAAGTCATCAAACTGAATATCAAGCCAATGTGGAGAACTACTTTTTAACATGGGTCCATCAAATCAAGACACCGATTACTGCTTCAAAGTTGTTACTTGAACGTAATGAGGATAATGTCGTTAATCGTGTACGCCAAGAGATTATTCAAATTGATAACTATACGAGTCTTGCGCTAAGTTATTTAAAATTGATGAATGAAGAGACGGACATGTCCTTTTCAAAAGTGAAAATTAATGAACTCGTGCGACCCCTAATTATGAAATATTCAATTCAATTTATTGATCAGAAAACAAAAATTCATTATGAGCGTTGTGAAGATGAAGTGTTAACTGACGTCCAGTGGTGTAGCATTATGATTGAACAAATTCTAAATAATGCATTGAAATATGCGCGAGGAAAAGATATTTGGATTGAGTTCAATAATAAAACGAAAGTGCTATCGATTCGTGATAATGGCGTTGGAATTAGCCAAGCCGACTTGCCGAAAATATTCGATAAAGGTTATTCAGGTTACAATGGTCGCCTTAATGACCAATCAAGTGGTATTGGCCTTTTCATCGTAAAACATATTTCGCGACATCTTCACCATAAAGTCGATGTCGACTCAGATCTTGGAACAGGCACAACCTTCCACATCTACTTCCCACAATCAAACTAAACTTTCAAAATTGTAAGCCAGCCAACAACATTTGTAAGAAAATATCAATGTTGTTGGCCCTTTTTTGTTTTATCATAGAATTAACATAAAAATATCCTGCTTTTAGATTTATTAAATATAGAAGAAATTGGTGAAAGACTTCGGTGAATAGATTTAAACATCCCATACTTAAGTGATTTTAAGATAGATAATTATAGTGCAGTTAGCAGATTTTTTGAAGAGATAAATATGTAAATGTAATTGTAGAAGGCATTTTAAGATAGAAAACGTAGCGTAGTTATGAGACTCCTAGTGGAAAAGAAAGAGTCTCAAGACTACAGGCTTGAGCCTTTCCCACAGGAAAGCGAAATAACTTAAGCAAGTGACTATCTATCTTAAAATGACTTTAATAAGAAATGTAAAAAATCATTTTCAAAGAAAGGAAGAATGAAGACATGTTATTAGACGTAAGAAATGTAAAGAAAACATTCGGTAGAGGCCTAAACGCAACCACAGCCCTCAATGGCATCTCACTAACCATAGACAACGGCGAATTCGTCGCAATCATGGGCGAATCAGGCTCAGGTAAATCCACCCTCCTTAACCTCATCGCCACATTCGACAAAGTCACAGAAGGCACCATTACCATCAACAACCAAGACATTCGCAAACTACGCAACAAACAAATCGCACATTTCCGTCGTGATAACTTAGGCTTCGTCTTCCAAGACTTCAACGTGCTACCAACCATGACTAATAAAGATAATATGCTCATGCCACTCGTTTTAGCTAATCGCTCACATAAAATCATGCAACAACGTTTAGATCAACTTAGCACTGAACTAGGCATTGAGAAATTACTAGACAAATATCCTTATCAAATTTCTGGTGGGGAACAACAGCGTATTGCTATTGGACGTGCGCTCATGAATGAACCGAATTTATTACTTGCCGATGAACCAACTGGTGCGCTAGATTCAAAGACTTCGAAGAATATTATGGACCTTTTCAAAAAAATAAATAATCACCATCAAACAATCTTAATGGTGACGCATTCTGCAGTGGATGCATCTTATGCAAAGCGTGTGTTGTTTATTAAAGATGGACGTTTATATCATGAGATTTATCGCGGAGAGGAATCGCAACAAGATTTCCAGAAACGTATTGCGGATAGTTTAGCCATTCTGAATGAAAGAGGTGACTAAGATGCCATTTCGTATGCTTTGGACGATGATTGGTCAGAACTTTAAAACACAGCGTCACGTGATGATACCGTTTATCCTAGCTTTGAGTATGATCTTTGGTATTGAATTTATTCTACTATCTTTAAACATGAATGAGTATGTTCATAAACGAAGTGAGACATTACCGGCGTTTATAGGAATAGGTAACTTCTTCATGAGCGTGTTAGGTTTTATCTTTATTTTATATGCAAACCGCTTTATGATGAAACGACGCCAACAGGAATTAGCGATGTATATGGTTTTGGGTATGGAGAAGAAACATTTCCAACTCATTATGTTGGCGGAAATGATTTATCAATATATTGTGGTGGCGTTGCTTAGTATTTCAGGGGGTTATTTATTCGGTGCCTTAATCTTTATGTTGTTAAATAAATTAATGCATCAAACTGGCATGTCATTGATAGATTATCCATTTAATATGAAGGCGATGCTTTTTACGTTATTAATGTTAGCAGTGCTGATGGGGTTCTTATTTATAATGAATAACATTAAGCTATTGTTCCAAAGTCCTATTAAATTAATTCGGCAGCATCAAATAACAGAGAGGCGGTTACCTAAGGCTATTCTCTACATAGTATTAGTCATTGGTGTTATCGCCATAGCTATTAGTTATAAAATTGCATTAAGTGATGCGTTATTAGCACAATCATTAATTCAATTGTTTAATGCCGTCTTTCTAGTCATGTTAGGAACTTATTGTTTATTTATATCATTAGGCGTTTTATTACTTGAGTGGCTACAAAAAATACCGAAACTGTACTATCATCCGAAATACTTTTTCATTATTTCTGGTTTAAGGTCTCGAATCAATACGAATGTTATCGGACTCGCGAGTATTTCTATTCTATGCACATTTTTAATCGTCACTTTGGGGATGACGATTACAACATATCGTGATATAGACAAACGCATCTACAAGCTAATGCCTGATCAATATAAGATGTCAGTTCAAGGTAATGTGACAACGGATAAGGACGTTCAACGTAAAGTGCATAACCTAGAACACGATATTGAGAAAAATGCGAAGATAGATTTCTTTAAAGAGTTGCCAGTAGCTATGATTGCTAGTTCGTACCGTTCTCCTCATACATTTGATAAAGAAACAAGTAACTCAGCTAGATTTCAACTTAATAATCCTTATTTATTATTGATGACGCAAAATGATTATAATAAAGTAGCTAAGCATAAAGTGAACTTAAATAAAGATGAAGTAGGCCTAGCTAGTTCCAGTCATATATTTAAAAAATTAAATACGATTAATTTAATGAAGACTCAATTTAAAGCGAAACAAATAGATAATCTTAGTTATAGTTATCAAATGCCAGAAGGACTAATGGTAATAACACCTAATGGTAAACGTTACCATCAAATAGCAAATTATTATATGAATGGGCTTTATTCATCTAGTCGTCAACTTAGTACTTATGAAACGACGTTTATTAATTTTAATATTATGACTAAGGATGTTTCTCATTTTAATAAAATAAAAGGTCATTTAGAGGACAAATATAAAGTTAATATTGACACTAGAGAGAAGACGATGTCCATATTATATGAATTCAACGGTGGATTGATATTTATTGGTACCGTTGTTTCTATTGTATTGCTGCTTGGTACTTTCTTGATGATGTACTATAAAAATATTGCAGAAGGTTATGAAGATCGGCGTAATTATCAAATTATGGCGAAAGTTGGAATCGAAGACGAACGTATTAAATCGACTATCAATCATCAAATTATATGGATTTTTGCTTTACCGATTTTAGTAGCCATGATTCATGTTGCTGTAGCATTTAAATATATTTTTAATCTATTAGGTATTTTAAGTATCACGGATATGGGCGTGTTCGCGACAAGCTATATCGGTGTGATTGTCATGGTCATTGCTATTTACGCCTTGATGTATTGGATTACATCTCGCATTTATTACCTCATTGTCCATCATTATTTTTAATTTTTTTGAAAAGGAAATTTGTAATACTTTTCAAAAAATAAGAGTAACGTCATTATCATCAGGGTATAGGACAAAAAAAGGAGGCGTAATTATGGCAAATCAAACATATGATTATTCAACGAAGAATGGACATGAACATAATAAAGTGAGCCGAGTTGGTGAACACATACTGACATGGGTCGGTGTAGCTATACAAGCGTTACTCGCAATTTTATTTCTATTAATTCGACCGTTCGTAGGTAATTCCGATTTCCGAGAACAAGTCGTAACTGAAACACAAAGACAAGGTAACCAAGTATCAACAAGTGAAATTAATCAAGGCGTTGGTGCGTTAAGTAAATTTATTGATTTTCTTACTTGGGGCTCAATCATTCCTTTAATCTTAGCGATTATTGGTGGCTTTTTAATTAGTAAGAAACATAAAGTTGCAGGTGTTTTAATTCTTATCGCAGGTATTTTAGCTCTAGCAACAAACTGGATTAGTGCTATCTTATGGTTAATCGCAGGTATTATGTTATTAGTTAGAAAAGCTAAAAAACATAACGACTATGACAACAATTATTATGGCAATAATGGTTATGACAATCACCGTGGCAATGGTTACGATGATCATAACAACAGCTACGACAACCATCGCGACAATAACTATGACAACAGAAACAATGGTTATGCGAATGTAACTAACCAAGGTCATCGTGACAATGACTATCATAATGATAGAAATGATAACCGTTATGATAGAGACAACCACGATAGAAATGATAGAGATCGTAAAGATGTAAATGCTAGTAACAATGCCTTCATTTTAGATGAAGAAGATAAAGCAAAAGAACAAGATTATATTAAAGAACATTATTCAAACGACGAACACGATGTACATGATGGCAGTCATGACAATTCTCGTCATAGTAATGACAATGACCGTCACAATCGTGACCATTTATATGATGACAATGGTTACCGTCGCGAAGATGACCGCAATTACAGTCACGACACAGATCGTCATGAGTATCGCTCATTAAATAACGGTAACGATGACAACAACAATATCGGTAGAACTTTAACTAACGATGAAGATTATAAACGCGATAATAACCGTTATGGCAAAGAGGGCAACTCTCATCGTAATGATAAATATAATCACAACAACAATAATGATTCAATTGGCTTAAATAAAGATCTTGAAAAGGAACAACATGACGATAATTTCTTAAAAGATGAAGCTAAAAAATTAAAAGATAAGAAAGATAACGACCCTTATAAATATTAAGCGTTGTTAAAAGTAGAGCGAGCCTGAAAAACGGCTCGCTTTTATTATGTACAAAATAAGGCGATGGTGCTCCTAAGTTAGCATCATCGCCTTTATACGTTAATTTCTATTATATGGATTAATAAATTGGATATTGGATATAAATGAATTTGGATAATAATGAATGTCTTAAGACTGTAGGCAAACTCTTTCACTCTTCGTCACCTTATGCATGCCTTAAAGTACCACTTCTTCTTTAGAAGTTAGTGGTACTTACACATGAGCTTTAGCTCAGGTGTTCCTATAAGTAAGAAGTAAACTCCCGTCGTTACGCATATCGTTTCCTCGATTGACAAGGGTTTTCTTTCAGTCTTAATAGTTTAAAGAACTTTATTAACAAGTTCTATTGAATTTCTAATTTAGCCCTAAGTGATCTCTCAGGGTATGTCCTGTGTACGCTGTGCGATATAAACCGCGACGTTGTAATTCAGGAACAATTAATTCTACAAAGTCTTTTAAGCTATGTGGGAGGGAAGGTGGCATTAAATTAAAGCCATCTGCGACACCTTCGTTGAACCACTGTTCCATTTCGTCTACGATTTCTTCAGGTGTGCCTACTAAAGTGAAATGGCCGCCTCCAGCATTTAAATAGCCCAGTAATTCACGAACAGTCGGTTGTTTGTCATTAATGATTTCAAGGATGGTTTCATAACGACCTTTTGGTCCACTAAACGCTTCAAGCGGTGGCAATTCAGGAACAGGTTCATCAAGTTCCCATTGACTACAATCTTGTTGGACAAAGAAACTTAACTGCTTTAAAGCAGTTTCGACAGGGAGTAATGCGTCTAGTTCTGCTTTTTTAGCTTCCGCTTCTTCATGCGTGCGTCCAACATAGGTTACTAATCCTGGAAAGACTTTAATATATCTTGGATTTTCTGTGTTATGTTTCATTTGAGCATCAAGTCTTTCACGATAGCGTTTCGCTTGTTTCAAATTCCATGATACTGAATAGACGGCATCCGCATATTTCGTAGCTAAAGCAATACCTTGGTTAGATGCGCCAGCTTGCATAGCAACTGGCTTTCCTTGTGGGCTTTGTGGCGTCGTTAGTGGCCCATGCACTTGGAAGTATTTACCTTTATGATGAAGCGGTTGTATCGTTGGCGTATCCATCAACGTACCTGCTTCACGATTAGGTTGAAAGTCTTCAGTAGTCCATGACTCAAACAACCCATTAACGACGCGAGCGAATTCGTCCGCCTTTTCATAACGAACCGCATGCTCAGGCAAGGCCTCCATACTGTGGTTCTGAGCCTCCACATCTGTCATAGAAGTCACTAAATTCCAACCGACGCGCCCGCCAGTGATGTGGTCCAAACTTAATAACTGACGCGCTACCGTGAATGGATTTGAAAATGTACTCGAGATAGTGGGTACCAAACCGACATGATGTGTAACCTGGGAAATAGCTGTTAAGTTAATGAGTGGGTCAAACCAAAAACTTGGCATTGTCGTGAAACCTGGATTGAATGCCTGATTATCCGCAAAGAATACGACATCGAAAAGTCCTCTCTCGGAAAGCTGAGCTAGCTCTTGATAATAGGTAATATCACCGAGACGTTCAACGCTTGAATCAGTTTGTTGCCAAGCTGCCTGATGATGACCGCAACCATAAATTAAAATGCCAATGTGTAATTGTTGTTTCTCTTTCTTCATAATGAATCACTAACACTCCAGTTTGTTGTTGGGATCTTGATTAAATAGAGGAAAACGCGTGTATTAAGTACGTTGCATTTAACTCAAAGGAATTAGTTCATTGTTAAACCGCCATCAACAGTAATGTTTTGTCCGGTAATTCCGTTTGCGGCTTCAGAACTTAAGTACGCTACCATATTTGCCACATCTTGAGGTGTCGTTACTTTACGTAATGGTGTTGTTTGAGCGATTAAGTCAAACACTTCTGGTGTTGTTACTGCACTGGCGTCAGTTGTTTTCAATAAACCGCCAGAAACCATATTTGCTGTAATGCCATATTGACCTAATTCAGCGGCAATATTACGTGTGAAACCGATTAAGCCGGCTTTAGCAGTCGTATATTCATGATATGGCACGACAGGATTTTGGAATAAGTTCGTACCAATACTGATGATACTGCCAGACTTGCGTTCAATAAATTGAGGAACAACACTTTGAGCGACATTAAATGCTGCCTTTAACGTACCATCAATTTGTTGTTGGTAATCTTCCCAGCTTAAGTCTTTAAACGCTTTTTGAGCAACGGGATCGAACTTGAAGTTAACTAATGCATTGTTCACGACTACGTCAATTTGTCCGAAATGCGCTGTCGCTTCTTTAACTAAACGTTCCACTTCTTCACGTTGCGTCACGTTTGCTTGTAGTGCGATTGCGTTATCACCTAATTCAGTTGCTAACTGTTCAGCAGCTTCTTTACTCTTATTGTAATTAATGACAACTTGAAATCCTTGTGACACTAATGTTCTTGCGATGACTGCGCCTAAACCACGGCCACCGCCTGTTACTAATACTGTTCTTGCCATTGCACGAGCCTCCATCACTTTCATTTACAGTAAAAAAATACGCAACCTTCACTAGGAAAGTTGCGTAAATAATAGATATGTATATATAAGTAAGAGATTGACACATTTGTCATCTCTATTGGCATCTAAAATTTATCCCACACTTTCCTACGCTAGTATGAACTAGTTCAGGTTCAAAGGGTTCGAGGACGCGCCTCATCTCAGTTAAAAAACACCCCTAGTGCATATATTAATACTATATTTACAATGTATAATTTTTAAATTTAGAAGTCAAGACAATTGCAGACGGTAAACCTCTGTGCGTCATTTATTCATTTTTAGCCGAAAAGGTTAGCGGATTATTATAAATTTCATAATATAATTAATTAATCTAAATTAATTAAAAATTGAGTTGTAAAATTTATTGAAAATCATTAAAATGAAAAACGCACAAGTTTTATGATTGGAAAAGTATCGAAAATTATTTTAATGTAAATAAGTATCATATAGTAGGTTTCATAAAATTTTCAAGCTGCCAAAGGGGATAGGAACGTTAAATGAGAATTTAACGTTTTTTTGTTGCAAAGAATGACGATTGCAATTTCTAAAAATTTTATAAGGAGAGCGAAAGAAGTATGAATTGGATAGCGATTCTATTATTCTTAGGCGTAGTTATCGGTATTAGTGTTTATGCGTATTGGCGCTCGAAAAAAGTACAAACCGATAGCGCAGATGGTTATTTTATGGGAGGCAATACCTTAACAGGTTTCACAATTGCTTCAACCATTATCATGACCAACCTATCGACGGAACAGTTAGTAGGTCAGAATGGTCAAAGTTATGGTAAAGGTATGGAAGTTATGGCGTGGGAAATTACTGCTGCCGTAGCGGTAGTCTTACTAGCATGGGTCTTCCTTCCTAAATATTTACGTTATGGTGTTTCGACCATTTCTGAATTCTTAGAGATGAGATACGATACATTTACGAAACGCTTTGTATCAATCTTATTTATCTTTACGTATGTTGTATCATTTATGCCAGTAGTTTTATATTCAGGTTCTTTAGTATTTAATAAAATGTTCCATGTTGGAGATTATTTAGGCGTAAGTGACACGACGGCCACTATTATCATTTCACTAACGATTGGTATTATTGGTGTGCTTTACCTCTTTGTAGGTGGTTTATCTATAAGCGCGTTCAGTGACTCTATTTACGGTATTGGCTTAATCGTTGGAGGTTTGATTGTTACATTAATTGGTCTACACCATGTAGGCGATGGTGGTTTCGTTAAAGGTTTCGACCATATCGTACAACATACTCCAGAGAAACTGAATGCATTCGGGGCTGTAGATTCAGATATCGTCCCATGGCCAACATTATTCTTTGGTATGTTTTTCAATAACTTATTCTTCTGGTGCGCGAACCAAATGATCGTTCAAAAAGCACTCGCCGCTAAAAACTTACAAGAATCACAAAAAGGTGCCATTTACTTAAGTATCTTTAAAGTATTTGGTCCAATCTTCACAGTGATTCCTGGTATCATTGCATATAATTATTTCAATGGTGGTATCGATAAAAATGACAATGCTTATCCAGCGTTAATCCAAAGCATTCTACCAGATTGGTCATTAGGTCTCTTTGGTGCTGTTATCTTTGGTGCCATCTTAAGTTCATTTGTCGGTTCATTAAACAGCACAACCACATTATTCACATACGATTTCTATAAACCCATCTTTGGTAAGAAAGCCTCAGATAAACACATTGCCCGCGTAGGACATATTGCGACAGTCGTAATTGGTGCTATTTGTGTCGGTCTTTCACCATTTATCTCATTATTCCCAAGTGGTTTATATGCGATTGTACAACAATTTAACGGCGTTTATAGTATGCCAGTTCTTGCATTAGTGCTTGTAGCATTCTTCTCTAGACGTACCTCTAAGTTAGGTGCTAAAGTAGCACTGTTTACACATATTATTTTATATGTCATTGTAAGCTTGGCATTCCCACAAATTAATTATCTTTATACATTTAGTGTGATTTTCTTTATTGATTTAATCATTGTAATGATATTCAATAAATTGAAACCATCTAACGAATTTGATTTAAATATAAATAAAGCTAAAGTGGACATCACACCTTGGAAATATCGCTACGTTGCAGGCACTATTATTCTTGCTTTAGTTGTAATTATTTATATCATCTTCTCGCCATTAGTACTGGCTAAATAAAGCACATTAACGTATAACGTGTACGTTTAAAGTGGTAATTTACATTTAAACGTACACTTTTTGCTTATTTTTTGAAAAAGGAGGGAGTAAACCTAATGTACACGATTGGACTCGTACCTTCGCCTGGTGTGGCACGTAAACATGTCGACCATGCGATACCCAAGATACAAGACTTACTCCAACAACGTATTGATAGTAACACTGAGTGGAAGTTCGACATCAAAGTCGACTTATTAATCGGTTCAGCGGAAGATGTGCACGAAAGTATAGACAAAGCAGCTGAGTTAAAAGAACAACATGAATGGGATTTCGTCGTTTGCATTACCGATTTACCAAGTATCTCAGGCAATAAAGTCGTGATTAGTGACTTTAACAATGAACAACAAATCGCAATGGTATCAATGCCATCATTAGGCTGGTTCAATTTAAAACACAAATTAGTTAACAGTATAACTTCATTAATTGAACAATTGTACTATGACAAACCAAATCCACACCCAAAAATTTCTATGCTGATTCGTCCAAAAGCAGTGGAACCAAGTGAGGATAATAGTACAAAGCAACGTTATATTAATCCTTTCCTAGTACTTGGGTGGATTCAACTTATATTAGGATTAACACGGGCGAATGAACCGTGGAAGAATATCTTTAACTTTAAAAAGATCATTTCTGTGGCATTTGCGACAGGGACTTATGTGTCTATCTTTTCAATGCCATGGGAATTAAGTGTTCAATATTCTATTTATCGTTTTATCATATTAATGCTCATTGCAATTATAGGCATGGCAGGTTGGTTACTTTATGCCCATCAACTATTTGAACGTAAAACGTCGAAGTCGCAACGTGTCTATCGTTATACGTATAACGCTACGACGATGCTTACATTAATTTTAATTACATTGATGAACTATGCGATTTTATATATCTTATTATCTATCAGTATTTCATTATTTGTACCTGTGAGTTTATTTAATAGCTGGACGAGCGCGAACCCGGATTTTACTTTTCTAAATTATTTAAAACTACTATGGTTCGTCGCATCATTAGGTTTACTCGCTGGCGCAATGGGTTCTACGGTAGAGGACGAAGAAAAGATTCGACGCATTACGTATTCATATCGCCAGTACCATCGTTATAAAGAAGCGGAACAAGAGCAAGAAGAAGAAAGAGACAAACAGCAATCTGCCTCTCAAGATGAGTCACAACAAAATGTTGAGCAATCCGCTTCAAATAAAGAAGATAAAGATGAAGACCAATACGAAGGCAAGAAACAAGACCACAGAGAGGAGGATGAATCATGAGTAACAATGACGAAAAAGTGATTGGATTAGTTGTCGCGCCGGGTGTTACAGAAACTCTAGGCGAAAGTTTGATTGATGATTTACCAAACATCTTATCGCAACAACCTAATAATCAAACCGATTGGAAGATTGATCTCGTGGTTGATCCTCTGACTGGTTTCGCAGAATCTGTAGAAGAAATCTTCAAGAAAATTCATGATTATCACGATGAAAGACAATGGGATTATGTAGTAGGACTTACAGATTTGCCTATGTTTTATCAGCAACATGTACTCGCTTTAGATATTAACAAGAAGAACGGAGCGGCCATTTTTTCATATCCCGCATTTGGATGGCGACCGGTTAAGAATCGTTTCAAGAATGCTATTGTGGGAATTATTAATGAAGTACATCGCTCAGAAGAACAGAATGAAGCGTACGATGATGATGATAGCGTTAAACACATGTTAAGTAAGCAGTTTCCTTTCTCAAATATTAAAAAAACAGAAGTTTATTTAGAAGAAACAGAAACGAAGCATTTACGTTATTTATCTAATTCACGTTCTGCAGGTATGTTGCGTTTAGTTAGTGGCATGACCTTCGCGAATAACCCATTAAACATGATGGCAAGTTTAAGTAATATCGTTGCTATTGCGTTTACTACAGGCGCCTTTGGTTTAATCTTCACAACCATGTGGCAGATGAGTATGGAATTCTCCATGTGGCGTCTTTTCGGCATATCAATCATCGCGGTGCTAGGTATGTTGATATGGATTATGCTATCCCACGATTTATGGGAACCTGTAAAGCAGAGTAAGAATAAACGCATCACATGGTTATACAATTTAACGACTATTATGACATTATTTATTGCCATTATTATTTATTACATTATCTTGTATTTATTATTCTTAACCGCAGAAATAGTGCTATTACCGGCTAATTTCTTAGGACAACAACTAGGATTGAAAGGGCCAGCAGGTATTAATTTATATCTCAGCATTCCATGGTTCGCTGCTTCAATTTCTACTGTTGCAGGTGCAATTGGCGCTGGTTTATTAAATGATCAACTAATTAAAGAAAGTACGTACGGCTATCGACAACAAATGCGTTATAACGATAGAAATCAATGATAATTAAGTTTATAAAGCCAATTGGAGTTATCTTGCTTCGATTGGCTTTATTTTTGTATTTTATTTTCCAGGAAAATAAATATAGAAAATTTCAAAAAAGTCATTTAAAATTAAGCGTAAATACTACGTGTGTATACATTAAAAATAGAAAAACCTTATTTCACACTCATCATTGTTATTACACTCATCAAGAAGTGAAAGGAAGGTCATTTATGAAATATTGTCCTCAATGTGGAAGTCCAATCAACGCTAACCAACGTTTCTGTAATAAATGTGGTTATGATTTAAAAGCATTTGAACAGTATCGAGATAGCGGGATTTATTTCCAACCTCAACCACCAGAACCACCTCAACAAAAGCGAAAAGTTTGGCCGTGGGTTGTAATAGGTGCGCTTATTATTGCTATTATCATAGCAAGCTGTCTTACATATTATTTCTTCTTTATTAAAGACGAACAACATACGTCAAACGAAGCTACAACTACCCAACATACGTCAAAAACTGAAAAACAAAAAAATGAACATAAAGCATCCAATGACGCTAAAAAATCTGAAAAACATGAAACTGAAAAAGAGAACAAGGTTAAATCTCCAAAAATTGATGTCATGAGTGAAGATTTCGAAAGAACCTATATGCAAAGTAATAATTTAGGTGGATATATGGGCGTGCGTAAAGGTATGACACGTTCAGAAGTTGAAAAACTTGTAGGTAAATCTACCGGCACTTTAAAAGTAGATGGCTTTAAATGGGAATCTACTAAATATGGCAATTTAACAGTGGATTATGATAGTAAAGGCGAGGACGGCAAAGTTATAGCAGTCGGTGTATCACCAGACCATGTCTCAACAAGTGAATTTCTTGATCGTTATCCCTCTTATGATGATTATAGCGGTTCAGAAATTGTTTATAACAACTTTAAAGGCAATGGTTATTTAGTTGCCGTAGATATTGATCACGGATATATTGCTAAAATCCAATGTCTTGCTGAATAAATTGCAACATATCACTTTTAATTTACTAATATCCAAATTTCACAAACAACTCAGTCCTTAAATCATGAAAAGTGAAAGGTAGATGAATATATGAAATATTGTCCTCAATGTGGTAGCCCATTAAAAGATAATCAACACTTTTGTAATAGATGTGGTTGTGATATCCAAAACTTTAAATGTGGCTACACTCAAGAAAATGATTATTTTCCACAAGAACCGAAGCGAAAACGTCGTATTTGGCCGTTTGTAGTTATCGCCATATTTGTAATTGTGGTTATAGGAAGCAGTTGCTTCGCGTATTATCACTTTTTCTTAAAAGGGAATGAACAAGCACAAAGTAAACCGTCCACTACTTAGCATGTTGCCAAAGAGGAAGAGAAACCAGGAGAGCATAAAATTTCAAATGACCCTAAAAAAGCTGAAAAACAAAGGGCTGAAGAAGAAAAAGCAGAGAAAGCAGATAAAGATAATGAGCCACACCCACCTAAAATAGATGTCCTTAGCAAAAATTTTGAAGAATCATTTATGCATAAAAATACTGTAAATGAATACATGGGTGTTCGAAAAGGCATGAAAAAAGAAGAAGTAGAAAAGATGTATGGTAAAGGCGAACCACTTCCTCATATAGAAGGAATGGATAATGACTTTATAAGATATGGTAATTTAGCAATTATTTATAATCCTCGGACTCACGATAATACAGTATGGGGCATTTCTGTAGTTCCTGACAATATAACTGAGGGAGAATTTTTAAAGAGATATTATGCATATGATCACCGCTCAGGATCTGGAGATATTATTTATGATAGCAATAAACATAATGGTTACAGTATTATTGTTCGAGTAAAAAATGGTAAAGTCGTTTTAATAGATTGTGCCCCTGAAGATAGTGGCATTTTTGTTCCAGAACATTAATATTTAAAACCACTTTAGATTAAAGCTAGAGTGGTTTTTGTCTATCGTATTGTTTCTTCTTTTCTCAAAGATACTCCTCAAATTCACTTGACTTTCTAGGCAAAACTCGATAAAGTATTAACATATTATTCTGACAATTCCGATAGGTATTAGATAAATAAATTTGTGAACACTGAGGGGGGACCATAAGTTTATGTCAGTACCGAAGATTACGTATGAGACTTTTAATGGAGATCCATTTATCGACGCTATTTCCACAGATGACGCTACAAAGGGCGCTTACGAAATTTTAGAATGGGCATACCGCACATATGGTGACTCTATCGTTTATTCATGTAGTTTCGGAGCAGAAAGTATGGTGCTTATTAATTTGATTTCTCAAATTAAACCAGATGCTCAAATTGTATTTTTAGATACGAATTTACATTTTCAAGAAACGTATGACTTAATTGATAGAGTGAAAGAACGCTTTCCACAACTTCGCATTGAAATGAAGCAACCTGACTTAACGCTTGAAGAACAAGCGGAGAAATATAATCCAGCACTATGGAAGAACAATCCTAACCAATGCTGTTACATTAGAAAGATTAAACCGTTAGAAGAGGTATTAGGTGGCGCAGTCGCTTGGGTTTCAGGCTTACGTCGTGACCAATCTCCAACGCGTGCACACACTAATTTCATCAATAAAGATGAACGCTTTAAATCGATTAAAGTTTGTCCATTAATTTATTGGACTGAAGATGAAGTTTGGGATTATATCAAAGCGCACAACTTACCATACAATGAATTACATGATCAACATTATCCAAGTATTGGTTGTATTCCATGTACTGCACCTGTTTTTGACTCTGAAGATTCTCGTGCAGGGCGTTGGTCTAATTTTGAAAAGACTGAATGTGGTCTCCACGTTGCAGATAAGCCTTAATGATTAAGGTAAAAAATTTTTGAATATAAAGCCTAGTATTCTGATAGGTTTTAGAAAATAAAAATATATCCGAATTTTATTGTAAATCCGGATATATTTCTTACATAATAAAGATAGTATCTAAATAAAATAAAATTGTATTCTTACGGAATAAGAGGTGGATAACATTGAATTTAAGTGTCACAAATAGTCCTTTTACAGAAGGGCAAGCCACACAAATTAATGAATTACTACAGACGCTTACACCAGAACAAAAGGTATGGTTAAGTGGTTACTTAGTTGCGAACCAACAATTTTCAGCAAATGGTGCACCGGCCCAATCTCAAACTGGGGCATCAAATCAAGCGACAGTTCAAGGCGAACTATCTGCCAATACAGAAGCCATGTTGCAAGATAAAGAACCTACCATTACACCTGAGAAACGTAGTATCACATTACTTTATGGTTCTGAAACAGGTAATGCACAAGGTTTAGCGGAAATCTTTGAAGAACGTTTATCAAACATTGGTCATAACGTTACTTTAAAAGCAATGGATGAATTTAAACCTAAAAATCTTAAAAACGTTGAAGACTTATTCATCATTACATCTACACAAGGCGAAGGAGATCCACCAGATAACGCTGCTGAACTTCATGAGTTTCTTCATGGACGTAAAGCACCGAAACTTGAAGGCGTGCGCTTCTCTGTATTAGCGCTTGGGGACCAAACTTATGAGTTCTTCTGTCAAACAGGTCGTGACTTTGATAGAAAGCTTGGCGAATTAGGCGCTGAAAGAATTTATGAACGCGTATATTGCGATGTGGATTATGAAGAAGACGCTGAAAAGTGGATGGCAAACGTTATCAATGCTATCGATACAGCACCAGAAGGCATACAAAACGAACAAGTA
This sequence comes from Staphylococcus croceilyticus, assembly GCF_002902575.1. Classification (GTDB taxonomy): domain Bacteria; phylum Bacillota; class Bacilli; order Staphylococcales; family Staphylococcaceae; genus Staphylococcus; species Staphylococcus croceilyticus. Next base: position 35,874 of record NZ_PPRD01000014.1, read on the forward strand.
GTCAGTGAATCTATTAAATCGGCAAAAGAGAAGAAATTCTCAAAATCAAATCCATATCAAGCAGAAGTGTTAGAAAACATTAACTTAAATGGTCGAGGGTCTAATAAAGAAACACGGCATATTGAATTCTTATTAGATAACTTTGGAGAAGAATATGAAGTGGGCGATTGTTTAGTCGTCTTACCGCAAAACGATCCAGCATTAGTTGAATTACTTATCAGTACATTAGGCTGGGACCCAGAAGAACAAGTTCAAATTTCTGATGAAGGTGATACTTTATCACTTGAAGATGCTTTAACAACACACTTCGAAATCACAAAATTAACAAAACCATTACTTATCAATGCAGCATCATTATTTGATAATGAAGAGCTCAATGAAAAAGTCGAAGATAACGAATGGATTCAAAGTTATATTGAAGGTCGTGACTTAATCGACTTATTAAATGATTTCAATACAACAGAATTACAACCGGAAAATTTATATCAATTACTTAGAAAATTACCACCAAGAGAATATTCAATTTCGAGTAGTTACAAAGCTTTACCAGACGAAGTCCACATTACAGTTGGCGCAGTGAGATACAATTCGCATGGCCGTGATCGCTCAGGTGTATGTTCTGTACAATTTGCTGAACGTATTCAACCAGGTGATACAGTGCCAATTTATTTAAAACGTAATCCAAACTTCAAGTTCCCAACAGATGGTGACACACCAGTGATTATGATTGGTCCTGGTACAGGTATTGCGCCATTTAGAGCGTATATGCAAGAACGTGAAGAACGTGGATTCAAAGGTAACACTTGGTTATTCTTTGGTGACCAACACTTTACAACAGACTTCTTGTATCAAACTGAATGGCAAGAATGGTTGAAAGACGGTACATTAGGCAAAATGGACGTCGCATTCTCACGCGATACAGATGAAAAAGTTTATGTGCAACATCGCATTTCAGAACATAGTGCACAGTTTAATGAATGGCTACAAAATGGCGCTTCAATTTATATTTGTGGCGATGAAAAGAACATGGCCAAAGACGTACATCAAGCGATTCGCAATGTCTTAATTAAAGAACAAAACTTATCTGAAGAAGATGCTGAAGCATATCTTAAACAAATGAAGAAAGATAAACGTTATCAACGTGATGTGTACTAAAGAAGGGGTGGTATTTAATGGCTAAAACAAATAAGCAAATAACTGATGAATTAAACCAAAAGCTTGACGCCTTAGAATATCTCAAAGACGATAGTAATTATTTACGTGGAACGATTGAACAAGGTTTAGCAGATCCTTTAACTGGTGCTATTTCTGACGATGATACGAAATTATTAAAGTTCCATGGTAGCTATCAACAAGATGATAGAGATATACGTGATGAACGTCGTAAACAGAAGCTTGAACCAGCATACAGCTTCATGATTCGTGTCCGTCTACCAGGGGGTAAAGCGACGCCAGAACAATGGTTAGCAATGGATGATATTTCTGAACGTTACGGTAACCAAACGATGAAGTTAACGACACGTCAAACGTTCCAATTCCATGGCATTTTAAAACGCAATCTAAAATCTTCAATGCAAAAGATTAACGAAGCAGTACTTGATACGATTGCAGCATGCGGAGACGTCAATCGTAATACGATGTGTAACCCTAACCCATATCAATCAAGTATTCATAAGGAAATTAATGATTATGCGACAGCGATTAGTGATCATTTATTACCTAAAACAAATGCGTATCACGAAATTTGGTTAGATGGAGAGAAAGTTTTAGATTCAGCTGAAGAAGTGGAACCAATGTACGGTAAAAAATATTTACCACGTAAATTTAAAATTGGTATCGCGGTTCCACCTTCAAATGACATTGATGTCTACTCTCAAGATATTGGTCTTATCGCTATTGTGGAGAATGAAGAACTTATCGGATTTAATGTCACAATCGGTGGCGGTATGGGTATGACACATGGTAACCCTGATACGTATCCTCAAGTAGGACGTTTAGCTGGATTTATCCCTAAAGATAAAGCTGTTGACGTTTGTGAGAAGATTTTAACGATTCAACGCGACTACGGCAATCGTGAGAATCGTAAAAATGCACGCTTCAAATATACTGTAGACCGTTTAGGTGTGGACAAGGTAGTTGAAGAACTTAATTCACGCTTAGGATGGAATATTGAAGAAGCACGTGACTTCGAATTTGAACATAACGGCGACCGTTTAGGTTGGATTGAAGGCGAAGAAGGCGTTTGGAATTATACGTTATTTATTCAAAATGGACGCGTTAAAGATACAGAAGATTATCAATTAAAAACGGCATTGCGAAAAATCGCAGAAACACATACGGGCGACTTCAGATTATCTCCAAACCAAAATTTAATTATTGCAAATGTAACTCCTGAGAAAAAAGAAGAAATTCAAAGTCTTATTGACCAATATGGTTTAACAGACGGTAAGAATTATACAGGCTTACGACGTAATTCAATGGCTTGCGTAGCCTTTCCAACATGTGGCTTGGCTATGGCAGAATCAGAACGTTACCTACCATCTTTAATTTCTAAGATTGAGGATTTATTAGATGAAGCGGGACTAAATGATGAAGAGATTACGATTCGTATGACAGGTTGTCCAAATGGTTGTGCGAGACCAGCACTTGCTGAAATTGCATTTATCGGTAAAGCACCTGGTAAATACAATATGTATTTAGGTGGTGGCTTTAAAGGTGAACGCTTAAATAAATTGTATAAAGAGAATATTGGCGAACAAGAAATTCTTGAAAGTTTACGTCCTATTCTTATGGATTATGGTAAAGAACGTCTTGAAGGTGAACATTTCGGTGACTTTGTTATTCGCTCTGGTGTAGTAGCTAAAGTTCACGGTGGCCAAGATTTCCATAATTAATTTTCAAAAAAGAAATAACGGGGGGTGACAGGATGGGAAAAGTTTATCTCGTAGGCGCAGGGCCTGGTGATCCTGATTTATTGACGATTAAAGGTATGAAAGCAATTCAAGCGGCAGATGTTATTCTGTATGATCGTTTAGTGAATAAAGAAATCTTAGAATTAGCGAAACCATCAACGAAATTCTTCTATTGTGGTAAAGATCCGAATAAATATTCCCTACCGCAAGAGGAAACGAATCGAATGTTGGTAAGTTTAGCTAAGAAGGGGCATACGATTACGCGTTTAAAAGGGGGCGACCCGTTTGTCTTCGGTCGTGGTGGTGAAGAGGCAGAAATCTTAGCGCAACACCAAATCCCATTTGAAATCGTCCCTGGTATTACTTCAGGTATTGCAGCACCAGCTTATGCGGGCATTCCAGTAACGCATAGAGATTATAGCTCTTCAGTCGCGTTTGTCACAGCCGTTAACAAACCCGGTATGTCGAAAGAAGCGTACTGGGAACATCTTGCACACGGTCCAGAAACATTATGTGTTTATATGGGTGTGAAACGATTGCCTGAAATTTGTGAATTGCTTATCCATCATGGTAAATCGACAGATACACCTGTGGCGTTAGTACATTTAGGAACGACTGCTTCCCAGAAGACTGTTACCGGCACATTAGGCACGATTGTCGAACAAGCATCTGAGATTAAGAATCCGGCGATGATTGTGGTTGGTGATGTAGTGCAAATGAGACAGAAGATTAGCTGGTTTAAAGAACAAGTTGCTGATTTAGAAATGACCTTACCTTAGTTATAATGTAGGTACATAAATCGGCATAGAGGCGAAGTGAATGGGGGAAACAGTATGAATAGTATGCCACTTATGATTGATTTAACTGATAAATATATTGTCATTGTTGGTGGTGGAAAAGTAGCAACAAGACGGGCCACTACATTAATAGCGTATTGTCCCAATATTCATATTGTGAGTCCTTCACTCACACCAGCCTTACACACTTTAGTGACTGAAGGTCGCATTACATGGAGTGAAAAAGCCTTTGAACCAAGTGATTTAGAAGGAGCTTACCTTGTAGTAGTTGCGACAAATGAGCCTGAAGTGAATGCGCAAGTGAAAGCAAGTTTACCTCAAGGGGTTTTACTTAATCACGCAGCAGATGCACAGGAAGGAGACGTCACATTTCCTAGCATTTTACAACGTGGAAGACTAACGATGAGTGTCTCAACGAATGGCGCTAGTCCTAAACTAGGCGCGCAAATCATCTCCAAATTAAGTGGAATGTACGATGAACGTTATGACACCTATATAGAATTTTTGTATCAAAGCAGACAGCGTATTAAAGCATTACCAATTGAGCCATCTGAAAAGCAAAATTTATTACAACAAATTTTATCTGAAACTTACTTGAATGAAGATAAGCAACGAGAATTCATGCGATGGCTCCAATCACAAGTTTAATATGAAGGGGCGTGTGATATATGAAGAAATTATTTATATTTGCATTAGCTGGATTTTTAGCCCAACTTGTTGATGGATCACTCGGAATGGGTTTCGGGGCCTCATCATCATCTATTTTGTTAACGTATGGTATTGCACCTGCGATTGTATCAGCCACTGTACACTTTTCCGAAATTGCTACAACAGCAGCTTCAGGGACGTCACATTGGAAATTTGAAAATGTACATAAACCGACCATGTTAAAGCTAGCGATTCCTGGTTCAATCAGCGGGTTCATTGGCGCAGCATTATTGACGCAAATACATGGAAATTATATTAAGCCATATATCGCTCTGTTCTTACTTTCAATGGGAATTTATATTTTATATCAATTCCTATTTAAGCGACATAAAGAACTTCACGCGCATGTTGGAAAGTTAAGTAGTGCGAAACTTGTGCCACAAGGAGCTATCGCTGGTTTCTTAGATGCCATTGGTGGCGGTGGATGGGGACCGGTCAATACACCTTTATTATTGGCAAGTCATAAGATCCAACCGCGCTATGCTATTGGTACAGTATCAGCGAGTGAGTTTTTCGTTACATTATCAACATCGTTAAGTTTTATTCTCTTTTTAGGTATCACACAAATTAATTGGTGGTTTGTCATCGCGTTAAGTGTTGGCGGTATGATAGCAGCACCTATTTCTGCTTATCTTACTAAGATCTTACCAATTAATATTTTAGCTATTTGTGTAGGTGGGTTAATCATTTTCACAAATAGTAACGCATTGCTGAAATACTTTGATAGCAATGCCACAATAACTAATATTATTAGATTCGCAATTATTTGTGCGATTGTGATTTTAGTGATTATCACACTTATTCGCAACAAAAAATTGTCTTTTTCTTACAAGTAAAACCGAGTAAACTAATCAATTTAATTAGAAAAGGGGTTATGAAGTTATGGCAACTAATGAAACAATTAATAATTACACAATTCAACCACATGGTGGTGAATTAATTAATCGCGTAGTTGAAGGTAAAGAAAGAGAAACTTTAATCGAAGCTGCGAAATCATTTAAGAAGATTACGTTAAATCCATGGGCAATTTCTGATTTAGAGTTAATCGCAATTGGTGGATTTAGTCCATTAACTGGTTTCATGGGTGAAGCGGATTACACTAAAGTTGTTGAAGACACACATCTTGAAAATGGATTAGTGTGGAGTATTCCAATCACATTGCCAGTAACTGAAGACAAAGCAGCTAAATTAGAAGTTGGCGATGACGTGGCGCTTTACGGGGAAGATGGCGAATTATACGGTACATTAAAACTAGAAGAAAAATATACGTATGACAAAGAAAAAGAAGCACAAAATGTCTATGGTACTACTGAAGAAGCACACCCAGGAGTTAAAAAGGTTTATGAAAAAGGTAATGTGTACTTAGCTGGTCCTATCCAATTAGTGAATCGTCCAAAACATGATGAATTCTCAGATTATCATTTAGATCCTGCTGAAACACGTCAATTATTCCATGACCTTGGTTGGAAAACAGTGGTTGGTTTCCAAACACGTAATCCTGTTCACCGCGCACATGAATATATTCAAAAATCAGCGTTAGAAATTGTGGATGGCTTATTATTAAATCCATTAGTAGGTGAAACAAAAGCAGACGATATTCCAGCAGATGTGCGTATGGAAAGTTATCAAGCGATTCTTAAAAACTACTTCCCGAAAGATAGAGCACGTTTAGTCATCTATCCAGCAGCGATGCGTTATGCAGGACCACGTGAAGCCATTTTACATGCGACAGTCCGCAAAAACTATGGTTGTACACATTTCATCGTCGGTCGTGACCACGCAGGTGTAGGGGATTACTATGGCACATATGAAGCTCAAGAACTTATTTCTCAATTTGAAGATGAATTAGATATTCAAATCTTGAAGTTTGAACATGCTTTTTATTGTGAAAAATGTGGCAACATGGCTACCGCAAAAACATGCCCACACGATGCATCAGAACATGTTCATTTAAGTGGTACAAAAGTAAGAGAAAAATTACGTAATGGTGAATCTTTACCAACTAAATTCTCAAGACCAGAAGTAGCAGAAGTATTAATTAGAGGTTTGAAACAAAAATAAGTGGAGGGAAAAGCATGAGTCAATCAAGTAATATTACATGGCACGATTCTGAAGTAACGAAAGCAGATAGACAACAACAGAATGGTCATAAGAGTGTAGTGATTTGGTTTACAGGCCTATCAGGCTCAGGTAAATCAACCGTTTCAGTTGCACTTGAACAAGCATTATTTGAACAAGGGAAACATGCCTATCGTTTAGACGGTGATAATGTTCGTCACGGATTAAATAAGAATTTAGGATTTAGTCCTGAAGATCGTAAAGAGAACATTCGTCGTATTGGCGAAGTAAGTAAACTATTAGTAGATGCTGGTACAATTGCGATTACCGCGTTTATCTCTCCATATAGAGCAGACCGAGATGACGTACGTGCTATCTTGGAAGATGGAGAATTTATCGAAGTTTATACAGAGTGCAGTGTGGAAGAATGTGAGAAAAGAGATCCTAAAGGACTTTATCAAAAAGCACGTTCAGGTGAAATCAAAGAATTCACTGGCATTAGCGCACCATACGAAGCACCAAAACAACCAGAAATTACTATTAATACAGAACAACAAAGTGTAGAAGAATCTGTGGAAGTCATTCTTAACTACTTAAAAGATAAACAATATATTTAAATAGATGATTTGAACGCATTATCGACATTAAACGATGTTGATAATGCGTTTTTTTAATATACACATAACTTATTTTACTTTATAAATAAAACTTAATATCTAAAAAGGGTAAATTTGGTATAATTATGTAAACGCTTTCTTTTTGAAAGTTGGGAATATTGGGAGAATGCAACTGAATTAATTGGGGGGATTTCATGCATGATAATAGTGTTTGGTTAACAGTTATGGGGATTTTAATCATAGGTTCAATCGTGGGACTGTTAATTGCGAAGAAAATCAGTCCAGTAGTAGGTATGATTTTAATTCCAAGTGTTGGGGCATTGATTTTAGGATACGGCATAGGGGATTTAGTAAAGTTTTTTAATAATGGCTTAGAATCTGTAATAAACGTAGTTATTATGTTTATCTTTGCCATTATTTTCTTCGGATTGATGACAGACAGTGGTTTATTTAAACCAATTGTTAAACGGTTGATTTTAATGACAAGAGGTAATGTAGTGATTGTAAGTATTATTACTGCAGTCATTGGTATGTTTGCGCAGTTAGATGGCGCAGGTGCCGTTACTTTCTTACTCTCAATTCCGGCTTTATTACCATTATATAAAGCGCTAAATATGAATAAGTATTTATTAATTTTATTACTCGCAATTAGTGCAGCAATTATGAATATGGTACCTTGGGGTGGACCAATGGCACGTGTTGCGTCAGTATTAAAAGTTAAAAGTGTCAATGAATTATGGTATGGCTTAATACCAGTACAAATTATCGGTTTCGTTTTAGTCCTTATTTTCGCAACATATTTAGGCTTTAGAGAGCAAAAAAGAATTAAAAAGGCTATAGATAAGGGAGAATTGGAACCAACTATCGACATCGATATTCATAAACTTGTGAGAAATTATGAACGTGATCAAGATATTAAATTCCCAGTGAGAGGTCGTGCAGTGAAACACGGTTGGGTCATTTGGGTTAATATGTTGCTGACTGTCTTAGTCATTTTAATGATGTTAACAAATATCGCGCCACCAGAATTTGCGTTTATGATTGGTGTGGCAGTTGCATTAATTATTAACTTCCCAAATGTAGACGATCAGATGAATCGATTAAAAGCACATGCACCTAATGCTTTAATGATGGCGGCTGTTATTATAGCGGCGGGCATGTTTTTAGGTGTATTAAATGAAACAGGAATGTTAAAAGCTATCGCGACAAACCTTATTAAAATCATTCCAGACGCTGTAGGTCCGTATTTACATATAATTGTAGGTATCTTTGGCGTGCCTCTTGATTTACTAACAAGTACAGATGCTTATTATTTCGCATTACTTCCTATAGTAGAACAAACGGCAAGTCAGTTTGGAGTTAATCCAGTTTCTACGGCATATTCAATGGTTATTGGTAATATCGTAGGTACATTTGTAAGTCCATTCTCACCAGCACTTTGGTTAGCGATTGGACTTGCTGAAGCGAATATGGGTACATATATTAAATATGCTTTCTTCTGGATATGGGGCTTTGCGATAGTCTTGCTCATCATCGCAATGCTGATTGGCACAGTAACAATTTAATTTAATGAGTATTAATGGGATAAAGCATTGCTTTATCCTATTTTAATGAAACAAAACATCTTTAAAATAATCAGATAAATTACAAAGGTATGAGAGACACTGTTGAAAAAAGACACAAAACCACTGGCATGAAAAGGTTATAGAAGTTGTAATAAACTCTGACTTTTTTTACAAGCGCCGTTACATTATTATGATTCATTTACAAAGCTTTAACATTGCACACAAACCCTTGTATGTCTGTTAGAGTGTGTCTTGTCGTTAATTAACGAGAAAAAAATTCTTAAGCATTATTTAGAAATGTTAATAATTGTAAATTGCAGGTAGCCACGAGAAAAAATTATTTTCAAACAAATCTAGGAGGATATTTAATTATGAAAAAAATCGCTACAGCTACAATCGCAACAGCAGGTATTGCAACTTTCGGACTAGCACACCACGATGCAGATGCAGCGGAAAACAATAATGGATATAACCCTAACGATCCTTATTCATATAGCTACACTTATACAATTGACCAACAAGGTAACTATCACTATAAATGGCAAGGTAACTGGAGCCCAGCACAAGCACAACAAGGCGGTCAACAAACTGCAAACAACCAAACTCAAAACTACAACTACAATTATAACTACAGCTATAACTATAATAATGGCTACACTCAAAACCAAAACCAAACTACAAATAATAACACTCAATCATATACTGCGAACAACAACGGTGGCGGCTTAGGTTCAAATTATTCAACATCAAACCGCAACGTTCAAGTAACAACTCAAAAAGCACCAACAACACAATCAGCAAACACATCAAGCAGTAAAGCCTTCGCAGGTCAATCAAGCTCAGGTGCTAACCTATACACAGCAGGCCAATGTACTTACTACGTATACGATAAAGTAGGTGGCTCAGTAGGTAGCACATGGGGCAACGCAAATAACTGGGCAAACGCAGCAGCACAAAGTGGTTACACAGTAAATAACACACCTAAAGCAGGAGCAGTTATGCAAACAACTCAAGGCGCATACGGCCACGTTGCATACGTTGAGAACGTAAATAATGACGGTTCAGTTAACGTTTCAGAAATGAACTACAACGGCGGACCTGGTGTCGTTTCAACACGCACAATCCCAGCTAGCCAAGCAGGTTCATACAACTATATTTCATAAAATAAAGTAAACTAAACCACGATTCCTTATAATATGGCATCGTGGTTTTCTTTTATTTTTGGAAAAGGCCAAGGCATGTTTTCTCACTTTATGATTGAAGCCGAAACAGAACGGGAAATGAATGTAATAAGAAGTACAACAATACAAATATAAGATTGCCCAATGTTGAAAGAAGGTGAGTTAACATGGCATTTGATATTATTAAATGGATTATATTAATCTTAATTATTATAGTAACAATTGGCGTTATTTTTGGATTAATATGGGGCTCAATATTTGAAGAACGTGCCTATGATAAACGTTCTAAAAAAGAAAAAAAGAAAAACTTAGACAAGAACTTAGCCATGGCTAAAGGTCATACAGATGATGAAGAAACATATGATGATTCAAAAAATGTTTCAACTAAAAAGGAAAAACTCAAAGACAATAAATATAAATAAATTGAGTACCCTTGAAAGCAAAAGCAACATGTTTACTTTCAAGGGTATTTTTATTTGACTATATAATTGATAATCATTATCATTTAAAATAAAGTTAATTTTTAAAAATTAGTATAGTTATATACGTTTGGCATATTAAAGTGTTAAAATAAGTATGTTAAAAAAATCACAATAATTTTCAGAAAAGTTAGGAGCTTTCATCATGCTACTATTTGTAGTAGAAATTATCATCATGATATTGGCCATATTATTAGGGCTTAGAACAGCTGGGGCTTTAGGGTGTGGTATCTTCGCCATCGTCGCGCAACTTATCATGATATTTGGATTTCAATTACCTCCGGGGTCAGCGCCCGTTACTGCAGTATTAATCATCTTATCTATTGGTATCGCTGGTGGTACCTTACAAGCTACAGGAGGCATAGACTATCTTGTCTATCTCGCTTCAAAAATTATCGAACGATTTCCTAGATCAATTATCTTTATCGCCCCTATTATTGTCTTTTTATTTGTATTTGGCGTAGGAACGGCGAATATTGCTTTATCATTAGAACCAATTATTGCTAAAACGGCAGTTAAAGCGAACATACAACCTAAACGCCCATTGACGGCTTCAGTGCTGACAGCGAATTTAGCATTATTATGTAGTCCTGCAGCTTCTGCGACAGCATACATTATTTCAGTTATGGCAGGGCATGGTATTTCAATGGGCAAATATTTAAGTATTGTGCTACCAACCGCTATTATTACGATGTTACTGTTAAGTGTTTTTTGTACCTTTGTAGGACGTAAAACGACAGTAACTGAAAGTGAAATTGCACATACACCTGACGTTGAGGTGGCGCCTTCATTTTCAAAAAAAGTAAAAATTGGTGTCGTAGCGTTCTTATTATGTGTCGCAGGAATTCTGACATTTGGTATCTTTCCAGATTTAATGCCTACTTTCAAAGTTGATGGCAAAGAAGTAGCGCTCACAATGACTGAAATTGTGCAATTCTTCATGTATTTAAGTGTAGCAGTTAACTTATTGCTACAAAAAATTAATACAAGCGATATTCTATCTTCTAATATTACACAATCAGCTATCGGTGCACTCTTCGCCGTGTTAGGACCAGGATGGCTAGGGGCAACTATCTTTAATGCGCCTGAAAATTTAAAAATTATTAGAGATGACATCGGCAAAACAATACAATCTGTACCATGGTTAGTGATTATCTTAGTAGCTGTGGTCGCGATGATTGTTATTTCACAAACGGCTACTGCTTCAATTATGGTACCGATTGTGATGAGCATGGGTATTCCACCAATGTACTTCGTGGCAATGGTTCAAACATTGAATGTTAACTTTGTTATTCCAGCGCAACCGACGATACTCTTTGCGGTGAGCTTAGATGAGACAGGACGAACACGACCGACGAGTTTCATCATTCCAGGCTTCTTCGCGATTAGCGTTTCAGTCATTGTCGGATTTACGCTTAAAATGATATTAGGATATTAAACTTTTAAGGCTATTGAGTTCTTATTTAAGAGTAAGGACTTGATAGTCTTTTTTGATTGAAAATAAATTGTTTTATAAAAAATGAAAATAAATATAAATGCATATATATGTTATAAATATTCATTTTTAATATACTATAAAATTTGTTAAATACGTTTAGTTTAAATTTAACACTATTGTTGTGGCGATTTAGGGAGCTTATAAATATATTATAAATATATAATTATTCAAAAAATAAAATCGATTAATTTGAATGGAATTTGCATTTTTATTTAATATTAGATATCGTCAAAATATATAATACCCATAAAATCTGCAAAATATATAGAGGAGGAGCATCATTGAAAAAAGAGAAAATTATGGATTGGCCCACTTTCATAGGGACGGTGATTGTACTATTATTCGCTGTTATACCGATGATGGTATTTCCTAATGCAAGTGAAAAGGTAATTACTGATATTAATAGTGCAATTTCAAATTCGATCGGTTCCGTTTACTTATTCATGGGCTTAGCTATACTATTCTTTGTACTATATATCGCATTTGGAAGATACGGAAATGTAACACTTGGAAAAGCAACAGATAAACCAGAATTTAATAACTTTAGTTGGGCTTCAATGTTATTTTGTGCTGGTATTGGTTCAGATATTTTATATTGGGGCGTTATAGAGTGGGCGTTCTATTACCAAGTTCCACCGAATGGCGCAAAAGGAATGACAGATGAAGCTCTTACATATGCAACACAATACGGCATGTTCCACTGGGGACCAATTGCCTGGGCAATATATGTTTTACCAGCCTTACCAATCGGTTATTTAGTATTCGTAAAAAAACAACCTGTTTATAAAATTAGTCAGGCATGTCGTCCAGTATTAAAAGGTCAAACAGATAAATTTGTAGGTAAGTTAGTAGATATTTTATTTATCTTCGGCTTACTTGGCGGGGCAGCAACATCATTAGCCCTAGGTGTACCTATGATTTCAGCCGGTATTGAAAGACTTACAGGTATTGATGGAGAAAATATGGTCATGCGATCAATTATTTTACTAACAATTACAGTCATCTTTGCTATTAGTTCTTATACTGGTTTGAAAAAAGGGATTCAAAAATTAAGTGACGTAAACGTATGGCTATCGTTCTTATTATTAGCCTTCGTATTTATCGTAGGACCAACTATTTTTATTATGGAAACGACTATTACTAGTTTCGGTAATATGATAAGAGACTTTTTCCATATGGCAACATGGATGGAACCATTTGGTGGAATAAAAGGGCGTAAAGAAACGCACTTCCCACAAGATTGGACAATATTCTATTGGTCATGGTGGTTAGTATATGCACCATTTATAGGTTTATTCATCGCTCGTATTTCAAAAGGTCGTCGTCTTAAAGAAGTCATTTTAGGCACAATTATCTATGGTACTTTAGGTTGTCTATTATTCTTTGGTATCTTCGGTAACTATGCTGTTTATTTACAAATTTCAGGGCAATTTGATGTGATTAGCTTCTTAAATGCGCATAGTACAGAAGCTACAATTATAGAAGTTATGCATCAATTACCATTCCCTACATTAATCATTGTTTTATTCTTAATATCAGCATTCTTATTCTTAGCGACTACATTTGATTCTGGTTCATATATTTTAGCTGCCGCATCTCAAAAGAAAGTGATTGGAGAACCATTAAAAGCAAATCGTTTATTCTGGGCATTTGCTTTATGCTTATTACCATTCTCATTAATGTTAGTAGGTGGGGAGCGTGCACTTGAAGTTTTAAAAACGGCATCTATTTTAGCAAGTGTGCCATTAATAGTGATATTTATCTTTATGATGATATCCTTTATTATCACGTTAAATAGAGATAGGATTAAACTCGAAACGCGTGCTGATAAACATAAAGAAATTGAACGTCGTTCTTTAAGGATTGTTCAAGTTAAAGAGAAACCAGAAGACGACAATTTATAACATAAAATAAGCTAGAGGATTTTAACATCCTCTAGCTTTTATTTTTCTTCATCTTCTGGTATAGGGTAATGTTCAAAGATTTGGCCGCTTTCAATTGCATTACTTAAATTTTCTAACCATTTACAATATTGTTTTGTATGGTTAAGTTGTGCTTGAATTTTATCAACTTCTGCTTTTGCTTCATCATCTAAATTTTCGTTTTGTAATGTTTCTTGAAGAAGGGCTTCTGCTTTATTTACTGCTTCTAGATTAGTATCGACTTCGCGTTCCCATTTTTGAGTAAAGAAATTACGAAAGAAATTAAAAAAGTTTTTTTCAGCAATAAAATGTTGTTTTCGACTACCACGAGTAAATTGTTGTTTAACAATATCAAACTCTTGTAGTTTTTTAACACCCGAACTCATACTTGGTTTACTCATTTGTAATTGTTCACGCATTTCATCTAGCGTCATACTTCCTTCAAAAACCATAGTGCCATATAAGTTACCTACACTTCTGTTTGTACCGTACAAGTCCATGGTTTCACCAATTGAATTAATTACTAAATCTTTTGCCTCTTCAATTTTTTGATCATAATTTTTAGAACGTGCCATGTTTGCACCTCCCTTATTGCATATTAAATATTACGAAAATAAATTAATATTTACGCCCATTTTTTAAGTCTCAATTATTATAAAGTGTTTTATAAAAAGTTTCAAAATTGCATTACTATTATTAGCATTTTTTGTACTTCATTTTCAAGAAAAGTAAGAAAATGATGATAATAAGAACGTTTGCAAGGGTATAAAATATATGCTAGGATAAATTTGTAAAATTCGTTAAATAAAAATTTAACAAACTTAACGGAGGTCGTTTGATGGAACTTGTAAGTAAATTGTCTAATCGTCAATATATAGATGGTGAATGGGTAGAAAGTTCAAATAAAAATACGAGAGATATTATCAATCCGTATAACCAAGAAGTTATTTTTACTGTTTCTGAAGGCACTGCTGAAGACACTGAACAAGCAATTTTAGCAGCGCGTCGTGCTTTTGAAGATGGCGAATGGTCATTAGAAACAAGTGAAGTCAGAGGTAAAAAAGTTAGAGCGATTGCAGATAAAATCACTGAAAATCGTGATGAATTAGCAAAATTAGAAACATTAGATACTGGTAAAACATTAGAAGAATCTTATGCAGATATGGATGACATTGCGAATGTATTTACGTATTTCGCAGGGTTAGCAGATAAAGATGGCGGCGAAATCATTAATACGCCAATCCCAAATTCTGAAAGTAAAGTATTAAAAGAGCCAGTAGGTGTAGTAACTCAAATTACGCCATGGAATTATCCGTTACTACAAGCGTCATGGAAGATTGCGCCAGCGCTAGCAACAGGTTGTTCTTTAGTTATGAAACCAAGTGAGATTACGCCATTAACTACAATCCGCGTGTTCGAATTAATGGAAGAAGTAGGTTTCCCTAAAGGCGTTATCAACTTAGTGCTAAGCAGTGGTGAAGAAGTTGGCGATACCCTATCAGGTCATGAAGAAGTGGACTTAGTTTCATTTACAGGCGGTATTGAAACAGGTAAACACATTATGAAGAATGCTGCTAATAACGTCACTAATATCGCATTAGAACTTGGTGGTAAAAATCCAAATATCATTTTTGATGACGCGGATTTTGAATTAGCAGTAGACCAAGCATTAAATGGTGGTTATTTCCATGCCGGCCAAGTTTGTTCAGCAGGTTCACGTATTTTAGTGCATAACGATATTAAAGATGACTTTGAAAAGGCCTTAATTGAACGTGTTGGAAAAATTAAACTAGGTAACGGTTTTGACGATGATACTGAAATGGGTCCAGTCATTTCAACTGAGCACCGCAATAAAATTGAAAAATACATGGACATTGCTAAAGAAGAAGGCGCAACAATTGCAATCGGCGGTAAACGTCCTGATAGAGACGACTTAAAAGATGGTTTATTCTTTGAACCAACAGTGATTACTAATTGCGATACATCAATGCGTATTGTACAAGAAGAAGTATTTGGTCCAGTTGTTACTGTTGAAGGTTTCAATAGTGAAGAAGAAGCGATTAAATTAGCAAATGATTCTATTTATGGCTTAGCTGGGGCTGTCTTTTCAAAAGATTTAGGAAAAGCGCAACGAGTGGCTAATAAACTTAAATTAGGTACAGTATGGATTAATGATTTCCATCCTTACTTTGCACAAGCACCATGGGGTGGTTATAAACAATCAGGTATTGGTCGTGAATTAGGTAAAGAAGGTTTAGAAGAATACTTAGTAACTAAACATATCTTAACTAATACCAATCCAGAGCCGGTAAATTTCTTCAGCAAGTAAAGCTAAATAAAGTTATGGGGGCCGTAGAAATTGTAATATCATGCGGTCCCATTTATTTGAACAAAGTAGAGTAACGTATCGAACTTAAATTCAATGTAGATAAAAAGAACAATTTTTTAAGGGAGGACGAAGATGACTATGAGTAAAAATAAATCTTATGATTACGTAATTATTGGAGGAGGCAGTGCTGGTTCAGTGCTAGGTAACCGTTTGACAGAAGACAAGGATAAAGATGTGCTTGTATTAGAAGCGGGCCGTAGTGATTATCCTTGGGACTTATTTATTCAAATGCCAGCAGCATTAATGTTCCCTTCAGGTAATCGTTTTTATGACTGGATTTATGAAACTGAAGAAGAGCCACATATGGGACGTAAAGTAGACCATGCACGTGGTAAAGTGCTTGGTGGTTCAAGTTCTATCAATGGTATGATTTATCAACGAGGTAATCCAATGGATTATGAAGGTTGGGCAGAGCCAGAAGGTATGGAAACATGGGACTTTGCACATTGCTTACCCTATTTTAAACGTTTAGAAAAAACATATGGTGCTGCACCGTATGATAGATATAGAGGCCATCAAGGACCTATCAAATTAAAAAGAGGACCTGCGACTAACCCATTATTTAAATCATTCTTTGATGCAGGTGTAGAAGCAGGATATCATAAAACAAAAGACGTAAATGGCTATAGACAAGAAGGGTTTGGACCATTTGACAGTCAAGTACATAATGGTCGTCGCGTCTCTGCTTCTAGAGCTTACTTACATCCGGCGATGAAGCGCAAAAATTTAACAGTGAAAACACGTGCCTTTGTTACTGAAATTCACTTTGATGGTAATAAAGCAACGGGTGTCACATTCAAACGTAATGGTAAATATCATACTGTTGATGCTGGAGAAGTTATCTTATCAGGTGGTGCCTTCAATACACCTCAATTATTACAATTATCAGGTATTGGTGATGCTGAGTTCTTAAAATCTAAAGGAATCGAACCTCGTATGCACTTACCTGGTGTAGGGGAAAACTTTGAAGATCACTTAGAAGTTTATATTCAACATAAATGTAAACAACCAGTTTCTTTACAACCTAGTTTAGATTTAAAACGTATGCCTTGGATTGGTTTACAATGGATATTTGCACGTAAAGGTGCGGCAGCTTCTAACCACTTTGAAGGTGGGGCATTTGTAAGATCAAATGATCAAGTTGATTATCCAAACTTAATGTTCCATTTCTTACCAATTGCTGTAAGATATGATGGTCAAAAAGCACCTGTAGCCCATGGGTATCAAGTGCACGTTGGACCAATGTATTCTAACTCAAGAGGTAGCTTGAAGATTAAATCAAAAGACCCATTTGAAAAACCAAGTATTGTGTTTAATTATCTTTCAACTAAAGAAGATGAACAAGAATGGGTTGAAGCGATTAGAGTAGCGCGTAATATCTTATCTCAAAAAGCAATGGATCCATATAATGGTGGCGAAATTTCACCAGGACCATCTGTTCAAACTGATGAAGAAATATTAGATTGGGTACGTAAAGATGGTGAAACAGCTTTACACCCTTCATGTAGTGCGAAAATGGGCCCTGCTTCAGATCCAATGTCAGTAGTAGATCCACTAACAATGAAAGTACATGGTATGGAAAACTTACGTGTGGTTGATGCCTCAGCTATGCCTAGAACAACAAATGGTAACATTCATGCGCCAGTACTTATGCTAGCTGAAAAAGCAGCAGACATTATTCGTGGTAGAGAACCATTAGAACCACAATATGTAGATTATTATAAACATGGTGTTAGCGATGAAAAAGCAGGCGCAATGGAATTTGATCCATATTATAAACACTAAATAATTTTTAAAGAGGCTGGGACATAAATACTATAATGATGCTATTTTGCAAATTCGCAGTAGCTGACTGAACTGAGAAGGCGCTTAAATCAAGCTTTTCTCAGTTCTAGTCATCCTTGCGGGGGTGGAACAACGAATTTAAAAAAATTCTGTTCCACTCCCTTTTTAATTAGGAATGCTATGTCAAATCGTGCAACAACATTTTTATTTTTTAAAGGCATATAATGAAGGAAAAAGAAGGAGTGGACGAGAGATGACAAAAGATTTAGTGAAACGACTACAAGATAAAGAAGAACGTATGATTGAAATTCGTCGTCATTTACATGAACATCCAGAACTTTCATTTAAAGAAGAAGAAACGCCTAAATATATTGCTGATTTCTATAAAGATAAAGATTGTAAGGTAGAAACGAATGTAGGTGAAAATGGTGTGAAAGTCACGATTGATAGTGGCGAACCAGGGAAAACGATCGCTATTCGTGCCGACTTTGATGCACTTCCTATTCAAGAAGATACAGGCTTATCTTTCGCATCTAAAAATGATGGTGTCATGCATGCGTGTGGTCACGATGCTCATACTGCGTACATGCTTATTTTGGCAGAAACTTTAATTGAAATGAAAGACCAGTTTAAAGGTAAAGTCATTGTTATTCACCAACCTGCAGAAGAAATGCCTCCTGGTGGTGCGAAAGGCATGATTGAAGATGGCGTTTTAGAAGGTGTAGACCATGTACTAGGTACGCATGTCATGACAAATATGGAACCTGGTAAAGTGTATTATCGCCCAGAGAACGTTCAAACAGGTCGTTCATATTTCAAATTAACAGTGCAAGGTGAAGGTGGTCATGGTTCCTCTCCTCATACAGCGAACGATGCGATTGTAGCAGGTGCTAACTTTGTAACAACTGCTCAAACTGTAGTTTCACGTCGTCTTAATCCTTTTGAAACTGGCGTAGTCACAATTGGTTCTTTTGATGGAAAAGGGCAATTCAATGTAATTAAAGATAAAATTGTACTTGAAGGTGACGTCCGTGCACTTACAGATGCTACACGTGACCGTATTGAAGAAGAACTTAAACGTTTAGTT
Source organism: Staphylococcus croceilyticus (assembly GCF_002902575.1). Taxonomy (GTDB): domain Bacteria; phylum Bacillota; class Bacilli; order Staphylococcales; family Staphylococcaceae; genus Staphylococcus; species Staphylococcus croceilyticus. The sequence goes on from NZ_PPRD01000014.1 coordinate 54,872, forward strand.
GAAGGACTTGAAGCAACGTTTAGTGTTAAGTGTGACTTTGAATTTAGTAAAGACTATCCAGCATTATATAATGATCCAGAGTTTACTGAATATGTAGCGAAAACAATTGAAAATGCAGACTTAGCAGATGTTAAAGGTGTCGAAGAATGTGAAGCACAGCCACCATCTGAAGACTTTGCGTTTTATGCGAAAGAATTACCAAGTACATTTATTTATTCAGGTGCAGCACCACAAGACGGTAAAGCTTATCCACATCATCACCCTAAATTTAGAATTGATGAATCATCTATGCTTGTGGCAGCAGAAGCGGTAGGCGCAGTTGTGTTAGATTACTTAAATTCATAGGTAAGTGCAGAATAATGACTTCTAATCTACACTTTCGGTAAAACTGTCTCTCTCGCACCTCTAGTTTTAAGGATATTGTTCATGATAGTATAAATATATATTGGAATACTGGGGTGAGATAATGAGTTTTTATGATTTTATGCAAGGATTTGTGGACGACCAGACCCCGTTAGGTGAACTTGCACATTGGATTAATGAAGATCAGTCATTTCCAAAGCAAGAACGTCTCTCAGATAATATATTAGATTATTTTATAAACTTTCCGACTTTAGATCATGAATTTTTGGAAATTGTAAAACGCTCAATTTCTTTATATGAACAACAAGGTCGAAGCTAGAAAGATATTAAAAACTGAATACTAGTTTAGAAATGAAGGAATAACAGACATGATTTTAGAAGACAGTTATAAAACATATGTAATTGATGAAGTAGATAATCAACTAATGACGATTCAAAAAAATAATGATACTCAAAACTATAGTATTTTAGAAGAAATAAACGAATTATCTAACGACTCATTTTGTGTATTAAATCATTTATTCGTTAATGAAGGTATGGAAGAAAAATTTGAGAAGAAATTCTTAGAACGTCCTAAATACCTACAAGATGAACCAGGATTTAAAGCTTTACGCTTTTTACGTCCTAACGTTGCACATCGTCATTACATTATTTTAACATTATGGGAAGATCGTCAAGCATTTTACGATTGGCAGAACTCTGAAGCTTATAGTAAAACGCATAAAAAACGTGGTACTAGAAAAGGTGTAGATTACGATATAGTGAATCGTGATTTATCGTATAATGTACGTATTGAGTTAGCTGGTTTGAAAGCTACGATAGATGTAACTGATATTTTCTAACATGATAAGATTAAGTTTCTTAATACCTATGGTGATGGGAGTTAGGGACTTAATCTTTTTAATTTATAAAAACGGTACTATTTAAAATCATTGCCATAAGTGGTATATTTTAATGCGTTAAAGAAATTGAAAAGAAAGCACGAATGAGAAGGGAAAGGAAGTTTAATATGAAGAATTCAAACTTACTTGCACCGGAAACGTATAACATTGTTTCTGAAATTGAGAAACACGCTTCAGATGCAACTAAAAAAGCACTGATTTATGAAAATGGAATCGATGAACCTATCACAGTTACGTATTCTGAATTAATCAACAATGCGAATAAAGTGGGACATGTATTTTTAAAACATGGGTTAAAAAAAGGCGATAAAGTATTAATTATGATGCCACGTTCAATCATGACATATGAACTTTACATTGCAGCTTTAAAATTAGGTATTGCGATTATTCCAAGTTCTGAAATGTTAAGAACGAAAGATTTACAATATCGTATTACGCATGGGGAAATTAATGCTGTTATTGCTAAGGCAGATTTCATCAAAGAATTTAAAAATATTAAAGAATATGATAACTTAACTAAATTTATTGTAGATGGTCACGAAACGGATTGGATTAGTATCGAAGATGAAAAAGAAGGCCAAAGTACGTCACTAGAAATGGCTAACACGACTAGAGACGATATTGCTATCTTATCCTACACTTCTGGTACGACAGGCAATCCTAAAGCTGTAACACATTCTCATGGCTGGGGTTATGCACATATGAAAATGGCGCCAGAGCATTGGTTGTGCATCAAAGAAGATGACTTAGTGTGGGCAACTGCTGCACCAGGTTGGCAAAAATGGGTGTGGAGTCCATTCTTATCTATTATGGGTTCAGGCGCTACTGCTTTCGTCTATAATGGTAAATTCAATCCATCCCGCTACTTAGAATTATTACAAGATTTTAAAATTAATGTGCTTTGTTGTACACCAACAGAATATCGTATGATGGCGAAATTAAAGAATTTACAAGATTATAACTTAGAACACTTGCACAGTGCCGTATCTGCCGGTGAACCATTAAATCGTGAAGTTGTAGAACAGTTCCGTAAAAACTTCAACTTAACGGTACGTGATGGTTATGGTCAAACGGAAAGTACTTTACTTATCGGTTTCTTAAAAGATACTGAACCACGTCCAGGTTCAATGGGTAAAGAAATTCCAGGAAGTCATGTAACTGTAGTAGATGACGATGGCAATAAAGTGGATACTAATGTGAAAGGTAATATTGCGTTGCCACTAGATTTCCCAGGACTTTTCAAAGGATATTATAAAGATGAAGAACGTACGAAAGCGGCACAAGCTGGCGACTATTATATCACAGGTGATTTAGCGCATATTGATGAAGATGGCTATTTCTGGTTTGAAGGTCGTCGTGACGATATCATCATAAGTTCTGGTTATACAATCGGACCGTTTGAAGTAGAAGATGCGTTAATAAATCATCCTGCTGTAAAAGAGTGTGCAGTTGTAGCAAGTCCTCATGCGATTCGCGGTAATATTGTAAAAGCATTTATTATTTTACAAGATGATTATACTGGCGATGAGGCGTTAGTGAGAGAATTACAAACGTTTGCGAAACAAGAAGTCGCACCGTATAAATATCCACGTGCGATTGAGTTTGTAGAAGATTTACCAAAGACAAATTCAGGTAAGATTCGTCGCGTAGAATTACGTGATGCAGAAGTTGAGAAATATCGCGCAGAACATGGTGAATAATTAACTTCAGGTTATTAAAAATAAATAACAATAAAAAACAGGCTGGGACAATAATAAAGTGTCTCAGCCTTGTTTAGTGTATTTAATAGTGTTTAGTATAGCTTTTAATGGTTTAACGACAAAATACTATCTAGCTGTGTAACCCCCGTCAACTGTTAGTGCAGCGCCTGTAATGAAACGTGCTTCATCACTAGCTAAGAATAATACTGCATTAGCAACATCTACGGGCTCACCTAAATAGCCGATAGGGTGACGTTCAGACATTTTAGCTGTATAGGCTTCTAAGCCACCTTCTGTTTCTTCGCCTAATTTTTTCACTAATGGCGTTAAGATAGTACCTGGGTGTACAGAGTTAACACGGATATGATCTTTACCAAAGCTAATGGCATCTTGGCGCGTCATATTGGTAACCGCACCTTTAGCAGCAGCGTATGGCGTTAGTTCGTCAGTACCCACTAATCCCAAGATAGAAGAGAAGTTGACGATTGAACCTCCACCGTTTTCGCGCATTAACGGCACGGCATGTTTTGTGCAGAAGAATACGCCTTTGACGTCTACCGCAAAAACTTGATCCCATTCTTCTTCAGTCAATTGATCCGTTGTCTTATCTGCACCAGTAATGCCAGCGCAATTAATTAGAATATCCAATTTACCAATTTCGTCTTTAATACGAGTAAATGTTTCTTCAACACTTGCTTCTTTGGATACATCTAATACATATCCATAAACATTGTTATTAGTAGCTTTTGAGAGCGTTTCAACAGCCTCATTGACGATATCTTCTTTTAAATCTGATACAACGACTGTTGCGCCTTCTTCGACAAAACGTTTAGCGGTTTCATATCCCATACCACCGCCTGAACCTGTAATTAATGCAACTTTATTTTCTAATCTCATAATTATCCCTCTTTTTGAAAATTTAAAAAATAAATAATGTACAATTTTATGGTAGCATCAGAAATTGATAATGTATAATTCATAATAACTATTTATTAATAACTTAAAGTTATTAATTGGAGGTGATTGTTTACGTGGAAATAACGAAACTTAACTACTTTAAAGTGGTAGCAGAAGTAAATAATATAACTCAAGCTGCAAAACACCTTAATATTTCACAACCTGCGTTAAGTAAAGCGATACATTCATTAGAAGAGGAATTAGGAGTAAAGTTATTTAATCGTAAAGGACGTCAAATTCATTTAAATCAATATGGCGAACTTATGAAATTGCAGGTGGACAAAGCATTTAATGCTCTTAATGAAGGTGAACGTATCTTAAAAAATATTACTGGATTAGAACAAGGGCAAGTGAGCTTTGCGGTAACATTTCCGCATGTGATGCCCACTTTAGTCCAACAATATTTAAGAGAGCATCCTAGGACAAAGATTAAACAATATCAAGCAACCTCGGAACGTGCGACTCAACTTATATTAGATGATAAAGTAGATTTCGCAATTTCAACCATACCTATTGTCCACAAGGATATTACTTGGATACCACTACTTCAAGATGATATTTACTTAACAGTGAGCAAACAGCATTATTTGGCTAAACGTAACATTGTTTCTTTGCAAGAAATTAGGAATGAAGGTTTAATTGGTCAGATCAGCGGTTATGGCTTTCGTGATATTATAGATACTATTTTGGGAAATGAGGGCATCACGCCAAACTACCAAGTTGAAGTAGAAGATTCGAGTGCCATATTAAAGCTTGTGGCAATGAATATTGGTATCTCATTCACACCAAAACAAGCTTTAATTCACGACGATAATAATATCGTAGCAATACCTATAAACAGTCCTAATTGCTATCGTATGATAGGGATTGGCTACAAGACCTCCCATTACTTTACGGCTGTGGCAGAGTCATTTAAGCAATTTTCTATTGATTATTTTGAAAAATATAGTTCAGTATAAATTAATGTTAAGAAATAGTATGACACAATTAATGTCGATATGTTAGTAGCATGTAGTCAAATATATGCACTAATATATCGCATTATTTGTGTCTTTTTTGTAAACGTTTGCTTAATGAATATGATTTTATTTGTATTCAAATTGATTATATGACATACTTTAAAATAATTAGTGTGACATAATAATTAATTGAGGTGACATATATGACTAAATATATATATGCTTTTGATGAAGGACAAAAATCGATGAAAGATTTACTTGGAGGTAAAGGGGCAAACCTTTCTGAAATGAAACGTTTAGGGCTTCCTGTACCAGATGGTTTTACAATTACGACGGAGGCGTGTATTGAATACTTACGCCAAGGTCAATCACTATCGACGGAAGTTAAAACGCAATTGGTTGATCATCTTGCAGCGTTTTCAGAAAGAACGGGTAAAACATTCTCTTCAGATAGCAATTTATTATTAGTATCTGTACGTAGTGGGGCGAAAATTTCAATGCCTGGTATGATGGATACGATTCTTAACTTAGGTTTAAATGATGACAACGTGAAGAAGCTAGCTGAGAAAACAGGGGACGCGCGTTTCGCATATGACTGTTACCGACGTTTATTACAAATGTTTGGTGAAGTTGTATATAACGTGCCAATGCAAGCCTTTGATACATACTTTGAAGACTATAAACAACGCCATAACTTTGAGAATGACGCTGCAATTACAGCTGAGGGATTACAAGAAATTTGTGAACGTTTCAAAGAAATTTATGTAGAAGAAGTGTATAAACCTTTTCCACAAGAACCATTAAAACAACTTGAAGAAGCGATTGAAGCGGTGTTTAAATCTTGGGATAACGACCGTGCACGTATCTACCGTGATTTAAATGATATTCCACACGATATCGGTACTGCGGTAAACATCCAAGAGATGGTCTTTGGTAACAGTGGTGATAATAGTGGTACAGGAGTAGCCTTTACGCGTAATCCAGTGACAGGTGAGAATAAATTGTTTGGTGAATACTTGTTAAATGCCCAAGGTGAAGACGTGGTTGCAGGTATTCGTACGCCTAAAGATATTTCAACGTTGCATGACCAAATGCCAGAAGTTCATCAAGAATTCGTAGATGTGACGAAACAATTAGAACAACATTATAAAGATATGCAAGATATTGAATTTACAATCGAAAATGGCAAATTATATTTATTACAAACACGTAATGGTAAACGTACAGCACGTGCTGCGATTAAAATTGCGGTTGATTTAGTAGAAGAAGGCTTACTTACTAAAGACGAAGCTGTAACGAAAGTAGAAGCAAAATCTATCGATCAATTATTGCATCCTAATTTTGAAGAAAAATCTTTAAAAGAAGCGACAGCCATTTCAAAAATGGGCTTACCAGCAAGTCCAGGTGCGGCAACAGGTCAAATCGTCTTCTCAGCTGAAGATGCGAAAGCACAAGCCGATGCAGGTAAGAAAGTCATCTTAATGCGTCCAGAAACGTCGCCAGAAGATATTGAAGGTATGGTAGCGAGTGAAGCGATTGTAACTACGCATGGTGGGATGACATCTCACGCAGCGGTTGTAGCACGTGGTATGGGTAAATGCTGTGTGACAGGATGCTCTAATTTAGAAATCAATACTGTGGCTAAGACGGTTTATTACGATGGGGGCGAATTACATGAAGGCGACATAATTTCTGTTGACGGCGCTAACGGGGATATTTATCATGGCGAAATTAAAACAGTAAGTGCAGAGCATAGTGAAGAATTTGCGAACTTTATGGAATGGTCTGAAGAGGTTGCACGTTTAGATGTGCGCATGAATGCCGAAACACCTCAAGATATTGAAGCGGGCTATAATTTTAATGCGAAAGGCATTGGTTTAGTGCGAACTGAGCACATGTTCTTTGGTGCTGAACGTCTTGTTGAGATGCGTCGTTTCATCTTATCATCTTCATATGAACAACGCGTAGAAGCATTGAATAATATCCGTAAATACCAAATTGAAGACTTTGAAGCAATCTTCAGACTATCAGGAGAACGTCCTACCATTGTGCGTTTACTTGACCCACCTTTACATGAATTTTTACCTAATTCAGATGAAGATGTTGAAAATGTAGCACAACAACTCGACGTTTCTAAAGAAACATTGAATAAGCGCATTGTAGACTTACATGAAGTGAACCCAATGTTAGGCCACCGAGGCTGTCGTTTAGCTATCACATATCCAGAATTATACGAGATGCAAGTTGAAGCAATTATGGGTAGCGTATTAAAACTTAAAAAAGAGGGTATAGCATGTAAACCTGAAATCATGATTCCATTAGTATCAACTGTGGAAGAGTTTACAACGCTTAAAGAGAAACTGGTTAAAACAATTGAGAAATTGGGAGAAGAGAAAGATGATAAAGTCGATTACTTAATAGGTACGATGATTGAAACACCACGTGCATGCTTAGTGGCAGATGAGTTAGCTCAACATTGTGATTTCTTCAGTTTCGGTACGAACGATTTAACACAATTGACATATGGTTTCTCTAGAGATGATGCAGGTAAATTCATAAATGTGTATACTGAAAGTAATATATTGAAGCTTGACCCATTCCAAACATTGGATAAAGACGGTGTTGGCAAATTAATCGAAATTGCAGTCGAACAGGCGAAAAAAGTAAATTCTAATATTAAAATTGGCGTATGTGGTGAATTAGGTGGCGATGCGAAGTCAATTCGTCGCTTCAATCAATTAGCTATCGATTATGTGTCATGTTCACCATTCCGTGTGCCAGGTGCAATTTTAGCGACAGCGCAGAGTCAAGTGGAGGAAAGCGAGTAATAACGTGAACGAAACGCAATCTAATGAACAAGTTTTAAAGTTATTTATAGTATCTGATTCTATTGGCGAAACAGCACAACGTATGATTCATGCGACTTTAACGCAATTTCCAGATTTAACAAATGTTGAAATCAAGAAATTTCCATACATTAAAGATGAAGAAGAATTTTTAAATATTTTAAATTTAGCGCGAGAACAACATGCGATTGTTGCGACGACACTTGTGAGTGAATCGTTTAATGCATTAGGTCATGAATTTGCGCGTGAACATGAGATTCCTTACGTCGACTATATGTCTGATTTAATTAGTATTATTGAAAAGGTGACAAAACATGAACCGTTAATGGAAAGTGGCGCCTTACGTAAACTAAATGAAGAATACTTCAAACGCATCGAAGCAATTGAGTATTCAGTTAAATATGACGATGGTAAACACTTTACTGATATAGGTGAAGCGGATGCGCTAATTGTTGGTGTGTCTCGCACATCTAAAACACCATTAAGTATGTATTTAGCGAACAAAGGCTACAAAATTGCGAATATCCCATTAGTTCCAGAAATTAACATTCCAGATAATGTTTATAAACAAAAAGGACTAAAAGTGTTTGGATTAACAGCAAGCCCACAGTACATTGCGAACATTCGTAAAAATCGTGCGGAAACATTAGGGTTATCAAGTGAATCACGATATAACAATCTTGATCGTATTAAGAAAGAACTTGCGTATGCAGAGGAAGTATTTAAGAAATTAAATGCGACCGTGATTAATACAGAATATAAATCTATTGAGGAATCTGCTTTTTATATTGAAAAGTTCTTACACTCTAAATTATAAAGTAGAAAATAGATGAAGAAAGTGAAGGTGTTCAGTTGTCATTTAGGCAATTGGATGCCTAATTTTTCAAAAGGGGGATTGAAAGCAAATATATTAAATCAAGAATATATTAGATTGAAATTTTATTTAAGTTTATTAGATTTACAATTTACCATATTTGTTTTACCATAGTAGTGAAAGGCTTAACAAACAATTCTTACATTTAAATGTTACTTAAACATAGGGAGAGTAAGTAATATTTATTAAATTGTTAATTAAATAAATTTGAAGAGGTGTACAACCATGACAGAATCAAAAAGTGTGATTTTAATTGGTGCTGGTGTTCTAAGTACTACATTTGGTTCAATGTTAAACGAGCTTGAGCCTAATTGGAACATCAAGCTTTATGAACGTATGGATCGCCCAGGTCTTGAAAGTTCTAACGAACGCCATAATGCGGGTACTGGTCACGCTGCATTATGTGAATTGAACTATACTGTACAACAACCAGATGGATCAATTGATATCGAAAAAGCGAAAGAAATCAACGAAGAATTCGAGATTTCTAAACAATTCTGGGGTCACTTAGTAAAAGCAGGTCATATTGAGAACCCAAGAGAATTTATTAATCCTCTACCTCATATTAGTTTTGTTAGAGGCGTTAATAATAAAAAATTCTTGAAAAAACGTTACGAAGCGATGAAAGAAGCGCCAATGTTCGATAACATTGAATATACTGAAGACATCGAAGTAATGAGAAAATGGATTCCATTAATGATGAAAGGCCGCGTTGATGATGGCAAAATGGCTGCTAGTAAAATCGACGAAGGTACTGACGTTAACTTCGGTGAATTAACTCGTAAAATGGCGAAACACTTAGAAGAAGACGATAATGTCGAAGTTAAATACAGTTATCAAGTGTTAGACTTTGAACGCTTATCTAATGGTAAATGGTCAGTTAAAATTAAAGACCGTAAAACTGGTAACGTATTTGAAGAAGAAACTGATTATGTATTTATCGGTGCTGGCGGTGCCGCAATTCCTTTATTACAAAAAACAGGCATCCCTGAAAGTAAACATTTAGGTGGTTTCCCAATTACAGGACAATTCTTAGCTTGTACTAACCCACAAGTAATTGAACAACATGATACAAAAGTATATGGTAAAGAGCCACCAGGCACACCACCAATGACTGTGCCTCACTTAGATGCACGTTATATTGAAGGTGAAAGAACTTTATTATTCGGACCATTCGCAAATGTAGGTCCTAAATTCCTTAAAAATGGTTCAAACTTAGATTTATTCAAATCTGTTAAACCTTACAATATTACGACTATGTTAGCTGCAGCTGTTAAAAACTTACCATTACTTAAATATTCATTCGACCAAATCATTATGACTAAAGAAGGTTGTATGAACCACTTACGTACGTTCTACCCTGAAGCTCGTGATGAAGATTGGGAATTATACACTGCAGGTAAACGTGTTCAAGTTATTAAAGATACTGAAAAAGAAGGTAAAGGATTTATCCAATTCGGTACAGAAGTGGTTAATTCTGAAGACCATTCTGTAATTGCTTTACTTGGTGAATCACCAGGGGCTTCTACATCAGTATCAGTAGCGTTAGAAGTGCTTGAAAAGAACTTCCCAGAGCAAATTGGCGGATGGAACGCTAAAATTAAAGAAATGATTCCTTCATATGGTGAATCATTAATTACTGACGTTGAGTTAATGAGAAAAATACGTCGTCAAACTTCTAAAGACCTTCAATTAGGTTTTTATGACGAGAAATAATATCATAATAACGAAACTGCTGATAAAGATTAACTTTGTCAGTAGTTTTTTTATATAAGAGTTATTTTAGCAATTGTTATTATAATCCAAGATTATTTGATATATTTAAAGAAAAAAATAGAGGGGTTTTAATAATGTCTAAATTACCGAAAGACTTTTTATGGGGTGGCGCATTAGCAGCAAACCAATTTGAAGGTGGCTATGATCAAGGTGGTAAAGGTTTAAGTGTTATTGACGTGATGACTGCAGGTGCACACGGTAAAGCACGTGAAATTACGCAAGACGTAGAACCTGGTAAATATTATCCTAACCACGTAGGGATTGATTTCTACAATCGTTATAAAGACGATGTAAAATTGTTTAGCGAAATGGGTTTAAAATGTTTAAGAACATCAATTGCTTGGACACGTATTTTCCCAAATGGTGATGAATTTGAACCGAATGAAGAAGGTTTAAAATTCTATGATGACTTATTTGATGAATTATTAAAATATGATATTCAACCTGTTATTACGCTTTCACATTTTGAAATGCCATTACATTTAGCTCGTGAATATGGTGGTTTTAGAAATCGTAAAGTAGCAGACTTCTTTGCTCATTTTGCAGAAACTGTATTTAAACGTTACAGAGATAAAGTGAAATATTGGATGACATTTAATGAAATTAATAACCAAATGGATATTAACAATCCTATCTTTTTATGGACGAATTCAGGTGTGTCACTAACTGAAGATGATAATCGAGAAGAAGTGTTATACCAAGTAGCGCATAATGAATTAATTGCGAGTGCTAAAGCGGTTAAAATTGGGAAAGAAATTAATCCAGAGTTTGAAATTGGTGCTATGATTTCTCACGTGCCAATTTATCCATATAGTTGTAATCCTCAAGATATTATGGAAGCTGAAGTAGCGAGTCGTATGCGTTTCTTCTTCCCAGATGTACAAGCACGTGGTTATTACCCAGGTTATGCTAAGAAGATGTTTGAACGTGAAGGCTTCAATATCGGCTGGCAAGATGGGGACAATGAGATTTTACGCGAAGGTAAGGTAGATTACATTGGTTTCAGTTATTATATGTCTACTGTGGTTAAACATGATAACGAAGCAAGCGTTGAAGATAATATTGTGAATGGTGGCTTACCAAATTCAGTGGACAATCCTTATATCAAGAAGAGTGATTGGGGATGGGCAATTGACCCAGTTGGTTTACGTTATACATTGAATGCATTATATAATCGTTATCAAATTCCTTTATTTATTGTTGAAAATGGATTTGGAGCAGTAGATGAGTTTGATGAGAATGGCAATATCCATGATGACTACCGTATCGAGTATTTACGTGAACATATTGAAGCAGCCATTGATGCCGTAGATAGAGATGGCGTGGAATTAATGGGTTACACACCATGGGGTATTATTGATATTGTGTCATTTACAACTGGTGAAATGAAAAAACGTTATGGTTTCATTCACGTTGATCGTGATAATGAAGGTAATGGCTCATTAGAACGTACGAAGAAAGATTCATTTTACTGGTATCGCAAAGTGATTGAGTCAAACGGAGAAGAATTATAATTTTAGAATTTTATTAGATGTTGTGAAATAAAAACTAAGCTTTTAATTACTTTTAGGAGATGGATGTTCTCTTAAATATGAGTGATTAAAAGCTTTTTTAATAGTAAGCGTATGAGTTTATGAAGGGTGAATGGGAAGGTAAGATAGCAATATATAATCTGGAAAAGGAGTTTCCTTATGCAAAAAGATATATTTAGTAACCAATTTTGGGAAGAAGCTTGGGAAAATGATGAGAACACTCAAGATAAAAGAATGAAGCGTGCAGGTTTAGGTGATCCATCTGCACCTGGATTTGAAAAGTGGGCAAAAAACTTTAATAAAAATTCATTTACTGAAGAAAGCCAGAAACGTACAAAACGTATTATGGATTGGGTCGAAAAACAAACCGGTTCATTTAGCAATTTAAGTATATTAGACGTGGGTGCCGCCTCAGGTGTGTTTAGTGTTCCATTTGCTAAAGAAGGCGCAAAAGTTACAAGCTTAGAGCCATCTCCAATATTACATGACATGTTACAAGAAAATGCTCATCACTATGGTGTAACGCTAGATACCATTAATCAATCGTTTGAAGATGTACGAATTGAAGAATTAAGTTATCATGATTTAGTATTTGCGTCTATGTGTCCGGCAGTTACGACGTGGGAAGCGGTTAATAAGGCAATCGATATTGCACAGAAATATGTATATGTCAGTTTAATTGCTGGGCCTAAGGAAAACTCAATTGTTGATGAGATTATAGCATTTTTAAGAGTAGAAAGTCAGGAAATGACAGCGGATATGTATTATTTACTTCAATTACTGTATTTCAATGACTACACGTATGAGACATTAATCGAGCGTCATACTCAACACAACGATAAAACGCTTGATGATGTTATGCAGCAATTACCGCAATGGTTAAAAGAGGTTGAGATTGAGCTAGATGAACAACAACTTGCGAGTGTGGAACAATATGTACAAGATAAATATGGCGATAATGTACCTGTCGTAACTGGCGGTAAATTTGGTAAAATATTGATTCATATTTAGAGAGAGGGGCATTATGAAACACTATATCGTAAAATTTGAACACACTGATTTAAAAAGATGGAAGAAGTACGTTATTCCACATGTCTTATATTTAAAGAAGTTGATTAAACAAGGGCATCTAATTGTTTCTGGTCCAACTGTTGATGAGCGTAAAGATGTGAAAGAAGCATATTTAATATTTAAAGTTAAAAATCAAGATATGTTAATGACGTTACTTGAGAAAGATCCTTTTTGGTATAAGGGCTTAGTTTCTCGTTATACAATTGAAGAGTGGAAACCACTATTCGGTAATTTAGAGCAACTTGTGAATGAAGAATTTGAAAATATTTAAAACGTATAAGTACTGTTCTGACAAGGTTTGTTGGAGCGGTATTTATTTTTTTAGAAATTTATTCCGATATATCGCCTTACATTTAACGATATATCGTTTATTATACCGATATATCGAAAAGTAATTGAATAATAATTAAAGAAAAGGTGATTAATATGATGTTTAGAAGACATATGCAAGATATGAGACAAGGTATGCAAAGATTTGAACAATTTGATGGAGGTAAAGGACCTAGAGGTTTTGAAGGCTTTGGTGGCCGAGGTGGACGTGATAGATTCTTCAAAAAAGGAAATTTACAATTTGTTATTTTAAAAATGTTAGAAGAAGAATCACGCCATGGTTATCAAATTATTAAAGATTTAGAAGAACGTTTTAAAGGATTTTATTCACCAAGTCCAGGTTCAGTTTATCCTATTTTACGAATGTTAGAAGACAGAGAATTCGTATCAATTTCAAAAGAAGGTAATAAAAAAATCTATACTATTACAGATGAAGGTAAACAATTTTTAGAAGAAAATATTGATCAAGATGAATTTACACAACGCTTAGAAAAATTCAAAAATGTAGATTTTGAACAAATGAAAGCATCTCGTGAACAATTACAAGAAGTCTTCCATGGTTTTATGAAAGCTAGCCAAAGTGCAATGCAAGATGAAAAAAAGAAAAAAGAATTAGATGCATTAATTGAAGAAACTAAAGAAAAATTAGAAAAAATCTATAAATAATTCTTCTGGGGGCATATGGAAGTAGATATTAAAAATGCCGACTGGTCCAATTGAACCAGTCGGCATTTCATTTACTTTCGAGCGAAGTAATGAACTTCGCCGGAATGATAATCGGGCTACAGTGAGCAGGTTTTTTCGGCAGAAATACTCAAAGCTCGACAAAACTTGAAGAACAGTTTTGCTCACTTTTCGGTTCTGCTCAAAACCTAAGCGCTCACTTACGCGCCTTAGTTTTTATTTACTGATGCGTCGTAGATTGAGTCTACTGCTTCGCCTAATGCTTTGTCGAATTCTTCTTGTGATTGGCTAGCGCGTAAGTCACTTGCTAATGCACGTGAGAAGCTTGCGATTAATTCGTCGTTATCTTTTAATAATTTGTTAGCTTCGTCTCTGCTGTAACCGCCTGATAATACAACTACACGTACAACATTTGGATGATCTGCTAATTCTTTGTATAAGTTAGCATTAGTTGGGATAGTTAATTTTAACATTACTAATTGATCATCGTTTAAAGCATCTAAACCTTTTTTAAGTTCATCTTTTAATACTTCTTCAATTTTAGCTTTGTCTTTAGCATTAATGTTTACTTCAGGTTCGATGATTGGTACTAAACCTTTAGCAATGATTCTTTTAGCGATTTCAAATTGTTGTTCAACAACGTCTTTAATACCTTGTTCATTTAATTCTAAGATATTTGAACGCATTTTAGTACCGAAGATGTGACGTTCTACCGCACGGTCTAAAGTTTCATCTAAGTTGTCGATAGGTTTCATTAATTGAACACCGTTTTGTTGTTCAGCTAAACCTTTGTCGACTTTTAAGAAAGGAACAACGCCTTTATCAGCTAAGTAGTCGCCAGTATATTTGCCTTCAACTTCGCGATCCATTGTTTGTTCGAAAAGAATCGCACCTAAAATTTTGTCTGCAGAGAATGAAGGTGAAGTAACAACTCTAGTACGCATATCGTGTACAAGTTGGAACATTTCGTCATCGTTGCTGTATTGATCTTCATTGACACCATATTCTTTTAAAGCTTTAGGAGTACTACCGCCACTTTGGTCTAATGCTGCGATAAATCCTTTTCCTTTAGATACTTTTTCTAATTGTTCTTTATTCATTACTCTTTCCACTCCTTTAATTAACTTTCATATTTATTATGATAAAAATCAATTACATTCTCAAGCTAAATAACTTATATTTATTGAAAATTCTTAATTAACAGTTTATAGTTCAATAAATTGTACTTATTTAAAGAATTGATTTTAAAAAAATAAACTATATGAAGGAGAAATGATGAATTATCGTATTTTAGTTATTGGAAGTCCAGGATCAGGTAAGTCAACTTTATCATTGCGATTACATGAAAAATATCATGTCCCTCTATATCACATTGATGAAATCTAATGGCTGATTGATAATGCTCGTCATATTTATAAAGAATTAAATATCTGAGGACACTATTAATATTGTTTGGATTTAAAAATATACAATCATTAGACAATTTATTTTATAAAATTTTATATGATTGAATATTCTTAATAAAAGTATGCTATTCTAGATAAAAGTTGGGTTCTTTTATTTAGGATATTTTAAACCTTACAAATCGCTTACTATTCTAAATAATGAGAGCCTAATTATACATATAATTAATTTTCGGAGGCTAAGGGAATGAAAAAGAACAAAATATTTGCTGTACTAACAACAAGTGCTTTGTTACTCGCCGCTTGTAGTAATGGAGATAATTCTTCTGATAGTGGACAAAAAGGGGACAACCAAAAGAACGAACAATCATCTAGTAATAGTCAAAGTGACAAGTTGAAAAAGAATAACGAGAAGAACGATAATTCTAACAAAGTCGAATATCCTAAAGATGGCGTTAAAGGTATTTATGTTACTAGTAATTCAACACAAGGTGAAAAATTAGATGAGCTAATTAAATTCATCAAAGATTCTAAGTTGAATACAATGGTTATCGACGTAAAAGATGACGAAGGTAACATTACGATGAAATTAAATACTGGTAATAAAAATGTAGACAAAAATACATTAGATATTGTTGATGGTAAGAAATTGTTGGAAAAATTACATGATAACAATATTTATCCAATTGCACGTATCGTAACGTTTAAAGATACTAAATTGGCAAATGAACATCCTGAATGGTCATTTAAAAATAGTGATGGCTCAGTATGGACAAATGGTAAAGGCGATAGCTTTATTAATCCATTTATGAAAGAAGTTTGGGATTACGATATCACAGTAGCTAAAGCGGCTGCTAAAGCTGGTTTCCAAGACATTCAATTTGACTATGTACGTTTCCCAGAAGGATTTGAAAATGAAGCAGACAGTTTAACATACAACAAAGGGGACTATAAAAATAGTAAATTAAGTTCTGGAGATCAACGTGTTGATACGATTACTAAATTCTTAGAACATGCGAATAAAGAATTAAAACCAATGGGTGTAAATGTTTCTGCTGACGTATTCGGTTACTCTGCATTAGTTAAAGATGCACCAGGTATTGGTCAAAGTTTCCCTAAAATCTCTAAAAATGTAGATGCGATTTCATCAATGATTTATCCATCTCACTGGAGCAATGGCGATTTCGGTTTACAAGCACCTGACACTGAGCCATATAAAACAGTTAACCGTTACATTCAAAAAGAAAATAACTTATTGGATACACTTGGTAAAGATAAACCTATTTCTCGTCCATGGATTCAAGATTTCACAGCTTCATACTTAGGTAGCGGTAATTATATCGATTATGATGCTAAACAAGTTTCAGAACAGGTACAAGCATTGAAAGATAATGGTGTGAATGAATTCTTATTATGGAACGCTGGTAATGAATATACTCAAGGTGCAAACTACAATCCTAAAAAAGGTAATGCGAAAGAGCAAGATCCTGAAGGTGTAGAACAAGAATCAAAAGACAATAACAAAGATTCTGATAGTGAAAATAGCCAAGGTAATGACAACAAAGACAAACAAAGCAATCAAGATAATCAATAATGACATAAGTTACGCCTTTCAACTGATGTGGTTGAAAGGCGTACTTTTTATATTATGAAACTTTTTTGTTTGCTCTATTTATCATTAAGGCGCTTCCTAATAAGAGGAATAAGCTACCGAATAATTGACTAGTAGGTTCATGTTGTCCTTCGCCAGTTTGAGGCAAAGTTTTATATGAGGCATGTTGTTTTGATGTGTGCGCTTTGACTTGTTTGGCAGAAGGAACTTCTGAAGAATCAACATTTCCTACATAGTATGCGTTAAGTTCACGTGCACAATCTACTGATGCAACTTTAGATTTCCCTTTATGTTGAGGTTCTACTTCAGCTGCTTTGGCAATGCCATGTTCAGCGTGTGTTTCGCCATCTTGGAGTCTACTAAATTGGCTATATTTATCGTTTTTATAATCTACTTCGCCAGTTTTGTAAACTCTGTAAATACCATTACCGGCATTCAATTTATTTTGACTAACGATTTCATAGTAATCGCCTTTATCTACTGCTTTTTCGAAGTTTTGTAAATTAGGGTTGCCTCCACTGTTTGACATCGCCATCGTTGCAACTTGTTGGGCATTATCTTGTGTTACAACTTCTGAAGCAGATGCATGAGCTGGATTTGCTACAGTTAGTAATACTGTACTAGTTAAAACAGTTGATGCAATTAAAGAGACCTTCTTCACATTGAAAACCCCATTTCATTTATTATCATTTACAGCTTTAGTGTAGCACTGATATAACAATTGAATAGGGGTTTAAAGTAAACAATATTGAATTTTTAACCTAAGTTAAAGAAACGATAGTTTGTAAATATAAGTTAATGATAGTAAAGATTTTTTTAAGATTTTCATGTAGTTGTTTTAGAATTTCTTTTTTGAAAAGTAAGGAATTGCAAAAGCCATTAAAATCATAAAAATCAAGTGCGCAATCATCCATAAACCATATTCTCCCCAATTAAAGTGGAAAAATGAGCGTTGAGCCATAACAATTAATAGGGGGTATAATACCGCAAAAACAATGAATAATAAAAAGTAACTGATTTTATAGAATGGTTTAGAAACATGATAAATCGCTAAGAAAATAATATAAATGATAAAACCAATAAATACATGGATTAGTAATTCAAGAATTAATGGTGTTTTACTCGGATCTGCAAGAAAATCTATATTAATTAGTAATAATGTTAAATGAGTCGACTGTGCTAACACATCTATAACTGCCATTGTAATAAGCAAAATTATACTGATAAACAAAGCACTGAGTAAGTGGTAGGCGTAGCGTAACATAATGGTCCTTCCTTTTTGGCAATTTAAATTATTATTCCCTATATAATTATCAATTACACATTTATTTGTTAGAATATTCTAAAAATATATTGATTCTGTTTATCTCTAATGCTAATATAATATCAATTCAATAAAACTTGTTAACTCTTATCAAGAGTGGTGGAGGGATGTGCCCTAAGAAGCCCAGCAACCGTCGTGTAACGAAATGGTGCTAATTCACATAAAGTAGACAATACTTTAAGAGATAAGAGAAAGTGTATCGATACTTTCTCTTAAATAATAGAAAGTATTTTTTTATGTCTTCTAACTATTTAAGAGTTGAAGTGTAGTTGAATCATTTTAAAAAAGAGGTGTCGATATACATGAGAAAATGGTTAAGTATGATCAGTATTTTAGTTTTAATTATCGTGTTAGCAGGATGTGGCAAAGATAAAGAGGATGATAAGACAATCACAGTTGCTGCTTCACCTGCACCCCATGGAGATGTGTTGAAGAAAGCTAAAGAACAATTAAAGAAAAAGGGTTATGATCTAGAAGTTAAAGAGGTTAATGATTATAAAGTACCAAATAAATTATTAGATAAAGGCGATGTAGATGCTAACTTCTTCCAACACGTACCGTATCTAAAAGCTGAGAAGAAAAGTCATGGCTATAAAATAGAAGAATTAGGTAAAGTATTTACAACGCCAATGGGTGTCTATAGTAAAAAATATAAACATTTGAAAGATATTCCTGAAGGATCAACCATCTATGTTTCAAATAACCCTGCAGAGGAAGGACGATTTTTATCATTTTTTGTAGATGAAGGTCTGATTAAGTTGAAAAAAGGTGTCAAAATTGAAGATGCTAAGTTTGAAGATATTGCTGAAAATAAAAAGAATTTAAAATTTAATCATCAACAAGGTGCTGAGTTTTTACCTAAAACATATAAAAACGGTGAAGGTGCAGCAGTCATTATGAATTCCAACTATGCCATTGATAATGGTTTAAAACCGTCTAAAGATGCAATTGTAATGGAAGGTAAATCATCACCATTTGCCAACATTATCGCAGTTCAAGAGGGACATAAAAATGATAAAAAGTTCCAAGAATTATTAAAAGTGATGCAATCTAAAGAAATAAAAGATTATATTAAAAAAGAATATGGCGATGATGTTATCCCATACGAAAGTAATTAGAAAGAAGTCGAAACAAAATAAATGTTTCAGTCTCAATTAATTTTTTGATAATAGCCAGCTGAATTAAAAGTACACTTATATTAAGCCCTTTTTCAATATCAGTTATCTTTATCGGAGCAGGACGACGAAATTATTTTTAATTTCTATCCTGCTTCTTTTTTATATTTAATATTAGTTAGTTTTTATTATTTTAAGTATTCAGAATATATTTACAAATCTGATAATTATTAGTAAGATATTGATTACTATCATTAAAAGAAGTTGATTGCAAATGCCAAACTTTTCAAAAATATAAAAGTATATGGGATAGCACGTTATGGGAGGATGAGTAATCATGAGTAAGGCAGAGGAATTAATTAATGAAGACGGACGATATTTTGCAGCATCTGGGAGAATTAAATATTATCCGTTAGCCATTGATCATGGATACGGGGCAACATTAGTCGATGTGGATGGGAAAGAATACATTGATTTACTTTCCAGTGCAAGTTCTCAAAATGTGGGACATGCACCGAAACGTGTCACTGATGCGATTAAAAAACAGGCGGAGAAGTTTATTCATTATACGCCTGCTTACATGTACCATGAACCAGCAGTTAAGTTATCTAAAAAACTATGTGAAATTGCGCCAGGGGATTATGAAAAACGTGTAACGTTTGGATTGAGTGGCTCGGATGCCAATGATGGAATTATTAAATTTGCACGCGCATATACAGGGCGTCCTTATATCATTAGTTTTACAAATGCGTATCATGGGTCAACGTTTGGCTCACTCTCTATGTCGGCGATTAGTTTGAATATGCGTAAACACTATGGCCCATTGCTTAATGGCTTTTACCATATTCCTTTTCCAGATAAATATAGAGGGATGTATGAACAACCAAATGCGAATACAATCGAAGAATATCTCGCTCCGCTTAAAGAAATGTTTGCAAAATATGTGCCGGCTGAAGAAGTGGCGTGTATCGTAGTCGAAACGATTCAAGGCGACGGAGGCTTACTTGAACCGGTAGAAGGTTATTTCAAAGCACTTGAAGCTTTGTGTCACGAACATGGCATTTTACTTGCGGTAGATGACATTCAACAAGGGCTTGGTCGCACAGGTACTTGGAGTTCGGTAGAGCATTTCAACTTTACGCCAGATTTAATTACGTTCGGTAAATCATTGGCTGGCGGTTTACCGATGTCAGCTATCGTGGGACGTAAGGAAATTATCGATAGCCTAGAAGCCCCAGCTCACCTGTTTACAACTGGTGCAAACCCAGTAAGTTGTGAAGCGGCTTTAGCAACCCTGGGGATGATTGAAGAAGACAATCTGTTAACTGCTAGTTCTGAAAAGGGACACCACGTACGTCAGCGCATGGATCAATGGGTAGAGAAATATCATTATGTAGGCAATGTACGAGGTATAGGTTTATCAATTGGTATTGATATTGTGTCAGATAAACAAGCGAAGACCAGAGTATCTAAAGAAGCGCTGAAGATTTGCAATTACTGTTTTGACCATGGCGTCGTCATTATCGCAGTAGCAGGCAATGTACTACGCTTCCAACCGCCATTAGTTATTACGTATGAACAACTTGATCACGCTTTAGATGTTATTGAAGATGCTCTACAAGCATTAGAAAAAGGACAATTAGATAATTATAGTATCGAAGGCCAAGGTTGGTAAAAGAGCTATAGACATTAATAAAGCCTATCTCGAGATTTGAGATAGGCATTTGTATGTGTCTGAAAAAAGCGGTAGGCATTTCGCCTACCGCTTTTCATATAATATTTAGTCTTTAGGTACGATGTAATCTTTTTCCTCATTTTTCTTAGAGTGTTTTACACCATAGAACGTGTAAATAACAATACCTACAAGGAACCAAATTAAAGTATAAAGTTTAGCATCGAAGCTTAAGCCCCAGAATACAAGTAAAACAAGAATAAATGTGATAACTGGTAATACTGGGAAACCTGGCACTTTAAATGCTGGTACTGGTAAGTCTTTACCTTCACGTTTTCTTAGGCTATACATTGCAAGAGATACGAACATGAATGCAACTAATGTACCTGCTGAAATTAATTGTGCTAAGAACGCGAATGGGAACATTGAACCGATTAACACACCGATAATTGTTAAGATTAAAAGTGCTCTATTTGGTAAATGATTATGATTTAATTTTGATAACCAAGAAGGTAATAAGCCGTCACGTCCAAATGAGTAAAGTAAACGTGAACCAGCTAACATCATACCGATTAAGGCAGTAAACATACCAATAACTGAAATCGCTTGTGTGACTGCTGCAATAATACCATGTCCACTTTGACGTAACGCCCAGCCTACAGGTTCAGCGTTACCTGCATATCTAGAATAGTGGAACATACCTACTAATACTAATGCTACTGCTACGAATAATACAATCGCTACTGCTAAAGAACCTAAGATACCACGAGGCATTGTTTTCTCTGGATTAATCGCTTCTGCAGAGTTTGCAGCGATTGAGTCAAATCCGATATATGCTAAGAAGATCATTGATACCCCAGCATAAATACCTTGCCATCCACCGAAGTCACCGTTTTCTGTTACTTTATGTTCAGGAATAAATGGCACATAGTTTGAAGCATGTATAGCTGTTAAGCCCACGATTACGAATAAAACAATTGCAAATACTTTTAAAATAACTAAAACATTCTCCACACGTGCTGCTTCTGTCACACCACGAGATAAGATAATAGCTGTAATAATAATCACGAGTGCAGCGATAATATCAATAACGCCACCGTCAGCACCAAAAGGATTAGACAATGACTTAGGTAAGACAATACCTAATGGTGAAATAAGTCCGCGCAAGTTAGCGGAGAAACCGGAAGCTACAAAGGCGACGGCAATGAAGTACTCGGCTAGAAGTGCCCAACCGGCTACCCATCCAGCAAATTCTCCAAATAATACGTTAATCCATGAATACGCCGAACCGGCAAATGGCATTGTTGACGCCATTTCTGCATATGAAAAAGCTACTAAACCAGCTACGATAGCAGCTAATAAGAATGATAATGATACTGCAGGTCCTGCATGTTCAGCAGCTACAACTCCAGGTAGGGTGAAAATAGCTGTTGATACGATAGTACCTACACCTAATGCAAGAAAATCTCGAACACGTAAAGTACGTTTTAAGTGTCCATCTTTACTTTGATAGATAGTGGGATCTTCTTTTCTGGTAAAATTTTTGAAAACATTGGCCATGATGATGAACCTCCACTGAATATTTTGTTCTCTCTATTTAATAACTTGTTAATTAATTGACATGTATTATCATAGCACAAAAACTTGATATTTTGTCTAAAATTTCAGAAAATTTCAAGTTTTCTTACTTTTTATAAAATGACATAACCTAACAAGTAAATTTTAAATGATAGACTTGATTATATCAGATATAAAAGAAATAAAAACAATAAAAAAGTATAAAATAACACCAAAAAGATAAAAAGTATGATTATTGTCTCTAATAGCACTCTAATAATTATCGATAAGTCAAGTGATTAGACCTTTTAAAGTGAAAAAATACGTATAAATTGTTTAAAGTTAGTTGACCTATTCCAAAATGGAATGGTTTCTATCGAAAATATGTATTTTATTAATACATCAAAGCGTACTATAATATAAAACGTAATGAAGTTACATCATATTCAAATGTTTCTATCCATGTGTTTTACAATCATTCCCCTAAAAGATTGTAAGAAGCAATAGTCACTATGTAGAAGTGAATTGTTTACACAAGAATGACATATAAAATAGAAGACTCCCATCTCACATTTGTATATGCTTATTTAACTGAGATTACAATGCAACATTGAAATAATGAAGTAACTTAAATATAAAGAAGCCGCAATAAACATGTAACTAAGTCTTTCCCTCTTTTTCCCTTAAAAAATAGACATGTGTAATGTGGCTTCTTTTTTATATAAAACTAAAAGATTGTTTGAAAGGATATGAATGTAAATGACTAAAGAAAATTATTCTGCTGCGGATATGGTCATTGATACTTTGAAAAATAATAACGTTGATTATGTATTTGGGATTCCTGGAGCGAAAATTGATTATCTATTTAATGCTTTAGAAGATGATGGTCCAGAACTTATCGTAACACGTCATGAACAAAATGCGGCTATGATGGCTCAAGGTGTAGGACGTATTACAGGTAATCCAGGTGTAGCTTTAGTAACAAGTGGTCCTGGGGTAAGTAATTTAACAACTGGATTATTAACAGCGACTTCAGAAGGGGACCCTGTTTTAGCAATTGGTGGTCAAGTTAAACGTAATGACTTATTACGTCAAACGCACCAAGCGGTAGATAATGTTTCATTATTGAAATCATCTACTAAATACAGTGCAGAAGTTCAAGATCCTGAATCATTATCTGAAGTTATGACTAATGCAATTCGTACTGCTACTTCAGGTAAAAATGGTGCAAGTTTCATCAGTATTCCACAAGACGTTATTTCAGCTCCTGTACAATCAAAAGCTATTGATTTATGCCAACAACCACGTTTAGGCGTTCCATCAGTAGATGATATTAAAGAAGTTATTAACGATATTAAAGAAGCTAAATTCCCTGTATTACTTGCAGGTATGAGAAGTTCAAGTGAGAAAGAAACTGAAGCAATTCGTCAATTAGTTCAAAAAACAAACTTACCAGTTGTAGAAACATTCCAAGGTGCTGGCGTCCTTAACCGCGAATTAGAGAATCACTTCTTTGGTCGTGTTGGTTTATTCCGTAACCAAGTAGGTGACGAATTATTAAGAAAAGCTGATTTAGTAGTAACTATCGGTTATGACCCAATTGAATATGAAGCAAGTAACTGGAATAAAGAATTAGATACAGAAATTATTGTAATTGATGAAGTTCAAGCAGAGATTACTAATTACTTACGTCCTAAAAAAGAATTAGTAGGTAATATTGCTGGTACAATCCAATTATTATCAGAACATATTGATGGCACAATCATTGATCAAAAACATTTAGATGATTTAGAACAATTAAGAGCGGATATTATTGAAGCAACTGGAATTAAATATACACATGAAGATGGTGTGATGCATCCGTTAGAAATCATTGAAACGTTGCAAAACACGTTAACTGACGATACAACTGTTACTGTAGACGTAGGTAGTCATTACATTTGGATGGCTCGTAAATTTAGAAGCTATAACCCTAGACACTTATTATTCAGTAATGGTATGCAAACATTAGGTGTGGCGTTACCATGGGCAATCGCAGCTGCTTTAGTACGACCTAATACACAAGTTGTATCAGTTGCAGGTGACGGTGGTTTCTTATTCTCAGGTCAAGATCTTGAAACAGCTGTCCGTAAAAAATTAAACATCATCCAATTAATCTGGAATGATGGTAAATATAATATGGTAGAATTCCAAGAAGAAATGAAATACAACCGTTCATCTGGTGTTGAATTTGGACCAGTTGACTATGTAAAATATGCTGAATCATTTGGTGCTAAAGGTCTTCGCGTAAGAAGCCAAGAAGAACTTGAAGCTGCACTTAAAGAAGGCTATGAAACTGAAGGTCCAGTATTAATCGATATTCCAGTAAACTACAAAGATAACATTAAGTTATCTACAAACGTATTACCAGATTCTTTAAACTAATTTTAAGCAAACAAATCAACGGGAGTGAATAATAATATGAGTCACGTATTATATCAACACGGTACATTAGGTACATTGATGGCCGGACTATTAGAAGGTACCGCTACAATTAATGAGTTATTAGAACATGGTGATTCAGGACTAGCTACATTAACTGGTTCTAATGGCGAAGTTATCTTCCTTAATGGCGAAGCTTATCATGCTAATGAACACAAAGAATTTAAGAAATTGAATGGTGACGAAATGACACCATATGCTACAATTACGCGTTTCGAAGCGGATCAAGCGTATCAAACAGCTGATAAAGATTCTGAAACAGTGTTAAACGAAGTTAAAGAACATATGTTAAGCGATAATTTGTTCTCAGCTGTAAAAATTAGTGGTACTTTCAAAAAGATGCATGTACGTATGATGCCTAAACAAGAACCACCTTATACACGTTTAATTGATTCTGCACGTCGTCAACCTGAAGAAACACGTGAAGATATTAAAGGAACAATTATTGGTTTCTTCACACCAGAATTATTCCATGGCATTGGTTCAGCTGGTTTCCATATTCATTTTGCAAACGATGACCGCAACTTTGGTGGACATGTCTTAGATTTTGAAGTGGATGATGTTAAAGTAGAAATTCAAAACTTTGAAACATTCGAACAACATTTCCCAGTTGATAATAAGACATTCACAGAAACTGAAATTGATTATGCAGATGTTCATGATGAAATTAGAGAAGCAGAATAAAGTGAATATACTTTCATAAAAAATAATGAAGAGATAAGTGTACATCATTGGAGATGACATACTTATCTCTTTTTTATATTTAAAATTATTAAAATAATATATTACGCAATATGATTTAATGGTATAATAACTTAAAATTTCATATTTCGGAGGTACATTAAGATGCAATGTCCAAATTGTGGTCAGACATATCAACCAGGAGATTTATTCTGCGGAGAATGTGGAACAAAATTGCCCGCTGCAACTCCACAATCAACGCTATCAACATCAGAATCATCAAACTTGGATCATAATCAAAGCAATACTCAGAAAGTAGTAACATCAACAACACAATCTACACCTAATGCTGAAAGTACAAGTGAAGTACATTCAAATCAGAATGTTCATTCTCAAAACGTAAATCAAAATGAACATTACCAATCGCAATATGCGCAAGGTTACCCATCATATCAACAACGCTATGCCCCAGGTCCGTTTACTTTTAAAGTCAGAGCAGTACTAAATGAAAGTAAACAGTTCTTCAGACAAGCATTTAGTAGTCATGATGCTACTATTAAAAGTCCACATGCCTTTAGTTATACTTTATTAATTTCTTTAATTATTCTAGGATTATTTATCGTAGGATTATTTGTGCATTCATTTATACCTGATGCCATTGAAGAATTCGGTATTACACGTACGTCAATTACTGCACGTATAGTTGTAGGTGTTGCTATTTTAACAGGTGTAGTAAGTATTGCGACGTTTGCCGTTATACGTTTAACAGTAGTGCAACCTATACCATTTAAGAAAGTACTTTCTGATTTTGTATTAGTGAATACACTTACAGTTTCTATATTGTTGTTAGGATTAATTTCTATCTTCCTTCAATTATATAAAGTTGGCGGTCTTCTTATAGTATTATCCTTCTTTGTATTAATTAGCGCAGGTATTTATTTAATTTCTAAATATAGTGCACATCAATTATTGCGTGTGCCAAGTTTTTACAGTTCAATTATTCTTATTATTATCGTGAGCTTGGTATTTTATTTCTACGGTTCATCACTTATTAACCAATTCTGGAGTACGAAGTATTTATGGGATATCTTAGGAAGTGGACGTCATGGCTTATTGTAAACATTGCGGAAGCAAAATAGTTCCGGGCCAGAAAGTGTGTACACAATGTGGAACTCGACTAGTCACAGAGACTAGTTCGGTTCCGCCTTTTCAAAATGAACCGAGAAAATCGAAAAAAATTTATATACTTTCTTCTATCATAGTGGTCACTTTAATTATTTCTTTATTAGTGGCTTTCTTTGTATTAAAACACCAATTATCACCTGAAAAAGACGCAGAACATATTGTTCAGGCTATAAAACATAAGGATGCTAAAACTTTATCTAAGTACTTAACATCTAAAAATAAAAATTTAACAGAAGAAGAGGCCAATGCTTTTATAGATGTGTTGAACCAATATGGACAACTTAATAGCTATGCAGATAAGATCGGAAAGGCGATATTAGAAGCTAAAGTAGGTCATTCAAGTGGAGCAATTGTATCTACTGATTTAAAAACACAACTTTTTAGTGCAGAAAAAAGAGGTAAAAAATATGTATTCTTTGATAAATATGTATATGATATACCTCGATTAGATGTGGCTATGTATTCTGAAGATGAAGGTACACTGACCTATACTCATAATGGAAAAAACATGATATCAAGTTGAAAAAGAAAAGTGTCGTAGATGTTGGAAACTTTACTATGGGCAATTATTCAATGCCTGCAGTGAAAAAAGTAAATGGTAAAGAGCGACAAGGAAAACTTTACTTAAATATGGCTGGAACACACACAGTAGTTAAAGAGGATTTTGGAGAAAAACGTGTGCGCATTGAAAGTATTGAAAATAGTAGTAAGTTTGATAGTGATGATATTCAAATTTATATCAATGATAGAAATCAAGGGGAATATGATAGCTCAAAAGATTATGGGCCATTTGGTGCAAATGAAGATGTTCAAATTTATGCTATAGGTAAATACGATAAAAACAAAACATTTAAAACTAATGTCGTAAATATTAAAGATAAAAAAGGTAATGAAATTTTAAATGGTTTAGTTGAGATTACATTGAAATTTAATGATAAAGAAATTGATAATTATAAAGAGCAAAAAGATAAAAATGAAGATAAAGAAATGGCAAAGTCCAAAGATGACGAAGAAGATAGTAAATCAGAAGATGAAGATAAAAATAAGAAAGAGAGTAAAGCAAAAGAAAGCAAAAGTAATGACATAGAAGAATCAGATGATGACTTCGATAAGCAGTCTACTAAATACTTTGATAATAACAAAGTGAGTAAAGAAACAGCTGACAAGGTAATGACTAAAGTCAAAAACTACGAAAAAGAGAAAGGCTACAGTGATTTAAAAAATATCATGTCAAAGATGTAGAAAAATATATGCAAATATATTTTAAAGTTAAACTCACTGATGAGAGTGGTAAGGTTGTTTATTATTATAGCGTATCCCCAGAAGGTGATGTTACTGAATATGATGAGAAAGATAATATCGTGCAACATTAATAAAGAGAGAAATCGCATTGATTTCTCTCTTACTGGTTAATTCTATTATTCAATCACTGGAATAATCAAGTGTGAATCATAATCGCCACCAGTATAAACTAAGTGATTACCTTTATTTACAGTTTCTTCGTGTTCGTAACGTGTTTTCATATTTGGTAGTGGTGTGCTATTACCTTTAATAATTTCGTTACCTTTAACAACGACTACTAGAGATTCGCCTTCTCTAAATAATGTACCAGATGGCAATAATTCGATTTCAACTGGCACAATTTCATTGGGGCTCACTTTATATTCATGTTCATGTGTATGCCATGGTTGTGCAATAGTAGATTTAGTTTTATCAAGTTCACGATGAGAAGCACGTAACCAGCCTGTTGCGACTTGTCCTTTTTCAATATGGTTGAAATCAGGGAAGTGAACTTCATTGCCTCTACGATCTAATTTTTTAATTCCCGCAAATAAATCTAAATCATCTGCTTTTTCAGCAGCTACCCATAATTTTAATTTCATATTACCCACGAGTTCTGTATCTTGATTGAAAGTATATGTGTAGCGTAATTCATCTTCATTACTTTCTGAGTTATAACTAGCAACTGCATCTGTTGATATAGATTCTTCATTAAGTGACATATCTGAATTATTTAAATATAAAGCTTGATAATTAGTGTTTGGAAGCGGGAAGTTCTCCGCTGTTTTGAATTGGCCACGATAGAATTTGTCACGAACTTCATAAATCACATGCGGTGTTTCTAACCAATCATTATCTTCTTCTTTTAGATAATAGTCGAAGAATTCTTTTTGACGTTCAAGATTTTCACGAGCATAATAACTTTCCCATTCTTTACGACCATGTACATAAAGCCATTTATTTTCAGAACTTGCTTGTTTAAACCCTTCGAAAGAACCTCTATTGTGTAAGCCTTGCGTAGACCAACTTGCGCAAGTTAACAACGGTGTAGTGATGTTAGAAAGTGGTGCTTGACGTTGTTTCCAGAAATCATCAAATAATGGATGGTCTTTTTGCGCTTGAATTAAGTCTTCGATATTTGGATTGTCTTCCCATCTTGCGAAGATACCTTGAATCCAGAAACGGAAGAATCCAGTATCTGGTATGCCACCATGAAAGGCAACTTCACGATACATATCGTTTAATCCTTCCCATGGAATCATTGCTTTTAAGTGAGGCGGATTTAGAGATGCTACCCACCATTGTGTTACAGCTAGGTAAGACACACCATTTGTACCAATATTACCGTTACTCCATTCTTGTTTAGCCGCCCATTCAATTACTTCATAATAATCTTCTGCTTCACGTTTAGACCAAGGAGATAAGACGCCATTAGAACCAGCGCTGCCTCGTAATGCGACTTTGACCACGACATAATCATTTGGCACCCAGAAACCAGGATCAGGAGATTCTTCAGGAGTAAAGCTTGATGTAGGAATAGAACCTAATGTTGGCCAAGCAGCCCCCATATTTGTAATTTTAGGTTTATTATCTTTGCCATACGTGTCCGCAGACATGACTACTGGAAATTGACCATCTTTATTTGGACGGAACACATTTACATATAATATTTCGTCATCTTTCATAGTAACAGGTACATCTTTTTCCATAATCATTTCTTGATTACCGTATTGCACGCTATCTACTACGATATGATTTAATCCTTCTTTTACTTCTTCCACATTTGTAACTTCTAATTTTGGATTTCCTAAATTATTTTTTATCATCTTAGTTCATCCTTTCTTTTTTGAAAATGCACTTCCGAATACACTTTCATAGTAAGGGTTAAAGTAAGAACATACAACAATCAACAGAGGGGACATTGTACGAAAACCAACAAAATAGATATAATTGTATAAGAACATACCGTATAAAGAGAGGTCTAAACTATGGTTCAAGATCGTAGAGTTAGAAAATCACAAAATGCAATTAAACAAGCATTTCTTGAATTACTTCATCAACATAATTTTAATGAAATAACAGTACAACAAATTACTGATTTAGCTGATATTAATCGTGGTACATTCTATACGCATTATTTAGATAAATATGATTTATTAGAAAAAATGGAAGATGAACAAGTGGAAAAAGTTAGAGTGTTTATTGAAGAAAGTAAACAAAACAGTGGAGGCAAATTTACTACTGATGATTTACGAGAAATAATGGAATTTTTAATTTCTCATATTGAAGAAAATATCGAATTTTATCAATTAATGTTTAAAGTTGGTAAAGATTCTACATTACATGAAAAACTATATAGCTTGCTAAATAATTACTTAAACAGCTTTACAAGCATGAAGGGAGAAATAAGCGGTATACCATTTTCATATTTTATGAGCTATGTTTCAGGAGCAGGATTATCCTTTTTAAGACATTGGGTAGAAGACAATCAACGTATACCTAAAGAAGATTTAATTAATTACTTTTATGACATCGTGAATCACGGTCCGGCCACTATTATACAAAGAGAAATTAATAAATAAATATAAAAATAAACGTTTTCTTAATTGCCGTTAAGAAAACGTTAGCCCAATAATAGATATTGGAGATACATATTGGCTTAGCTTTAAGTCAGTAATATGTCCTTAATTTTTACACCTAGAGAAGTCTAGGTATTTTTTACTGCTCGTATGATAAGAGCTATAAAATGAACTTATTACGTTATGATATGTTTCCAAAACTATTATTCCCATTGGGTGTGAGGGGAAATCATGATAACTATTTATATAATGGTTCATCTTCCGATAAATAAGCAATCCAGTTATTTTTATAACTAAAGCCCTCTCAAAACACTAAGTGCGTTTTGTTACAATTACTATAATATAATATTGATATATAATCAAATTATACTATATTAGATATATGTTATTTTACATACAATGTTAAATTTTATTCTATGGAATACGATGTATAATTGATATCATAAAAATGAGGGAACCTATTACGTTATTGTGTACCTCCAACTCTATTAATCCTATTGGGTGAGAGGAGGAGATCATGATGACAATAAATATAATGGTTCATCTACCAATGAATGAACTTCTATTAATGTCGGGTTATTTAATTATCTTAATATTTAAATTAAAATAAAAAAAATAAACGTTTTCTTAACTGCCATTAAGAAAACGTCGGCCCAATAATAGATATTGGAGATACATATTGGCTTGGTAAAAGTCAGTAATATGTCCTTTATTTTTACACCTAGTCAGTCTCTCAAAATTGTCTAGGCGTTTTTTATTACATTTATTGTACCATAACACTATGAAATCAGCAAATTATAGTTAATTGTGTCGTTTATATTTGACATAAAGAAGCTATTAGTGATTTAGAGGTGATTAATAATGGCTAATTTTCGAGATAAGATGATTAATCGAGTAATCGGAACTACAAGTGAACGAGATGAGAGAGAACAGCAAGAAATTTATGCACAGTTTACCACTGCTTTTTTAATTGCTTATTTTGGATTATTAATATTAGTAACAATTAGTTTAATTAATGATGTTGTAGTG
Organism: Staphylococcus croceilyticus; assembly: GCF_002902575.1. Classification (GTDB taxonomy): domain Bacteria; phylum Bacillota; class Bacilli; order Staphylococcales; family Staphylococcaceae; genus Staphylococcus; species Staphylococcus croceilyticus. The sequence continues at coordinate 86,785 of NZ_PPRD01000014.1, forward strand.
CAGCGTGTTAATATTCCTACCATTGGAATATTTGTCCTGTTCTTTGTGGTTAATATATTTTTACTGATTGGTATTAGAAAGAAAAAACTAGATGAAGAGCGTGTATATTCTAAAGAAGAATATCAACAGTTATTAAAGAAACATAAGATGAGTTGTGTGCTAGCAACAGTAATATTTGGCGCTTTTATGATGCTATTCGATTTAATTCAACTATATTTTTCTCATGAAGCTATTGAATTAGGTATGCTTTTCTTCAAAAATATTATAGCTGGTTTAATGTTTGGATTACTTGCATACTTTTTAGGAAAAAGCAAAATTATAAAAGAATACAAAAAAGGGGTAGAGCATAATGAATAAATTTAATGAAAAATTATTTAACTGGTTTACTCAAAATTCTACTGGCAGAGACGAACGTGAACAAAGCGTATTAGAACATAATCTAGCTATTATGTTTTTATTAACATATATTGTTATTGCGATATTAAGTTTTATAAGTTTTCTTGTGGATGCCACTAAAAATTCAATAAGTTTCGGAACAATAAGTCTTTTAGTTTTATTTGCGCTATTAACTATTGTTTCATTATATATAAATAGAAGAAATCGTTTAGACGAATCTAAAGTTTACTCTCGAAAAGAATATCAAAATTTAATAAAGAAAAAGGCTATTAAATGTATATTTTTAGTATTCTACTTTGCTATAGTGACGTTTATTTTAACTGGGGTGCTCTTCCCGTATATTTTCCATGAGGCGCCTCATTTTCAAAGTCAGTTTGTGAAGTGTTGTATCTCAGGGTTATTATTTGGCGGTATAATGTTTATCTATTATGTACTAATGATAAAGAAAGAATATTGATATATTAAACTCCTTAAATATTATATAATTAATTTATAGAATATTTAAGGAGTATTTTTATGTTAAAAGCTGATCCGATTATAGCGAAAATGAAGAATCAAAAAATTAACTATGACAGAGTATTGAAAAAGTTAATTAATCAATGGGAACGCCAAGAATTACGTCCTAAAATTCTACTCCATAGCTGTTGTGCACCGTGTAGCACCTATACACTAGAGTATTTAACACAATATGCAGATGTAGCAATTTATTTTGCTAATCCTAATATTCATCCTAAAAATGAATATTTACGTCGCGCTAAAGTTCAAGAACAATTCGTTAAAGATTTTAATGCTCGAACTGGCCAGAATGTTCAATATATTGAAGCGGAATATAAACCTCATGAATTTATGAAAATGGCAAAATCTCGTGGTTTAACTGATGAGCCAGAAGGTGGATTACGTTGTACAGCATGTTTTGAAATGCGTCTAGAATTAGTGGCAGAAGCAGCAGTGAAATATGGGTATGACTATTTTGGTAGTGCGTTAACATTATCACCTAAAAAGAATGCGCAACTTATTAATGAATTAGGTATGGAAGTTCAAAATATATATGATGTGAGCTATTTACCAAGCGACTTTAAGAAAAATAAAGGTTATGAGCGATCGATTGAAATGTGTAATGATTATAATATCTTTAGACAGTGTTATTGTGGTTGTGTCTTTGCTGCTATGGCACAAGGTATTGATTTTAAAACGATTAATCAAGAAGCAAAAGCATTTCTTCAACAATTTTAAATACCATAAAAATATCCCAACTTGAGCTTATATTTTAAATCAAGTTGGGATAATTATTTTTTATATTGTACGGTTGATAAAACGAATAATAGCTAAAACTGCGATGATTCCTGTAGAAAGAAGGCCGACTATTTTTAGACCTTTTTTCTGTTTTTCAGGTTCAGGATCTTCATTTTCCATCATTTCTAATAATTCACGTTCGATTTCAAGATCGAGGGCAGTTTTTTTCTCTCCGTTATAGCCAATACTATTATCGTCATCATCATGTTGTTTGGTATTTTGCGTAGAAGTTTCGGTTTCTTTTGTCGCTGATTGTTGGTTAGCTGGATTTTTCTCTTTATCTTCTATAGCCATGCAATACTCCTCCGATAAACTTTCTTATCTTTGGTTTCAGTATATTACTTTCTGTCGGGAAGTAAAGTATATTTATGATTATTTGGCGTCTAAACCAATAATCTCACTTACGTTATTATAGTTGTTTTGTTTTAAATAAGTCGCGATGTCTTTATTGATTTTCTTAGTTAATCCAGGTCCTTCAATGACTAAAGATGAATAAATTTGTACTAATGATGCACCATTTCTCATCATTTGAATTGCATCTTGTGCACTAAAGATACCACCTGTACCAATAATTAAGAATTCACCATTAGTTTGTTGGTACGCCCATTTCACTAACTCTAAGTTTCTTTTGAAAAGGGGTTTACCACTTAGGCCGCCATCTTCCACTTTATTAGATGATGTTAAGTCGTCACGTTTACGTGTAGTATTGGCTAAGATCATACCGTCAAATGTTTCTGTAATCGCTGGTAAAATATTTTTAAAACCATCGAGTTCTAAATCTGAAGTTAATTTTAAGAAAATAGGAACATTAACTTCGGTATGAGCTTTAAAATCTTTCAATGCTTGACATAACATTGAAAATTCATCTTTATCATGGAAACTTTGTAAATTCTCAGTATTTGGAGAACTAATATTAACAGTGAAGAACGAGACATCAGCTTTAAATGTATCAATTACTTTGATGTAGTCTTGATAGCGTTCATTATAAGGTGTTGTTTTATTTACACCTACATTTAAGCCAACAGGGATGTTGTACGCATGACGACGTAAGTTCCACAACGCTCTATTCATACCAATGTTATTGAAGCCCATGCGGTTAATTAACGCGTTATCTTCAATTAAACGATACATACGTGGTTTTGGGTTACCGTCTTGCGGTTTAGGTGTAATACCGCCTAACTCTAAGGCACCGAAACCAGCATGTTGAAGTGCTTTAGGTACCTCACATGATTTATCGAAACCTGCAGCTAAGCCAACAGGGTTATTAAATGTAATACCTTTAATGGTTTGAGATAGTGATGGGTTATCATAAGTGAATAGTTTGTGGATGATTGGTAATAAGAAAGGTTGTTTTTGTGCAAACTTCAAAGCGTCGATAGTCATGCCGTGTGCTTTTTCAGGGTCGAATTTGAATAAAAGTGGTTTAATTAATTTGTACATAATAATGCTCCTATTTCATTGTATTTGAGGCTTACTATCCTCATTTAATATCATTGAAAAACATTCTTATATTAGACTAGCATTTTCACCAGTAATTGCATAGTTAAATTCTTTAGTGTTTGAAAATTTGCCTTAACTTTAATTACAAATTTGAATAAAGAGATTTTCGTGAAAGATTAGCGGAGGCATTTTCAGGAAATATAATAATTAAATACTGATAAAAAATCTAAGGAGGCTAACATCATGAAAAAAGAATGGCAAGACCAATTACCGTTAGATCATATACAAGACATTGCACCAGTGAGTGGTGGGGATGTGAACGAAGCGTTTAAGGTAACGACGCAAGATGATACGTATTTCTTATTAGTTCAACGCAATCGTGACAAGTCTTTCTATGCAGCGGAAATTGCGGGACTTAATGCGTTTGAAGAAGCGGATGTAACAGCGCCACGCGTCATTGCGAATGGTGAAATTAACGGTGATGCGTACTTAATCTTAAGCTATTTAGATGAAGGAACGAGCGGAAGTCAACGTGAGTTAGGGCAACTTGTAGCTAAGATGCATAGTCAACAACAATCGGATGGACAATTTGGATTTGATTTGCCACATGAAGGCGGGGATATTTCATTCGATAATTCATGGTCCGATTCATGGATTGAAATCTTTGTGGAACGTCGCATGGATCACTTAAGAGATGAATTGATGCGTAAAGGGCTATGGAACGAAGAAGATAATAAAGTGTATGAACAAGTGCGTACTGTAATGATAAATGAATTGGAGGCGCATCGTAGTAAACCGTCGTTATTACATGGCGATTTATGGGGCGGCAATTATATGTTCCTTAAGGATGGGCGTCCGGCGCTATTCGACCCAGCACCATTTTACGGCGATAGAGAATTTGATTTAGGCATTACCACTGTGTTTGGTGGCTTTACCCAAGAATTTTATGATGAATATGAGAAACATTATCCTTCTGGAAAAGGCGCACGTAAACGTTTAGAATTTTATAGATTATATTTATTTATGGTGCACTTACTTAAATTTGGCAATATGTATGCAAGTAGCGTTAACCGCTCAATGGATGAAATATTAGCATAAAGATATAAATTATGGAGGCATAGGTATCAATGTACCTATGCCTCCATATTTATTATTCACCATCTGTAACTGTTTTGATCAACTGTTTACCATTGTCATATAACATTTTTTCGAGTTCGTGACGTGAGATTAATTCTGTTGATTCAAGTTCATCCGCTAACATTGTAACAACTTGATCTGTTGTATATGGTGCATCTGAACCATATACGATTTTATCCATATCTACGCATTGAGCAAGATTTGGCAGTTGATAGGGTAATACTTTTCCAGCTAAATCGAAATAAAGTTCCTTCATTACTTGTTCTAAATCATCAGGTTGACGTTCGCTACCAAACATCTTATTACCCATAGCGACGCGTTGCGCAATCACTGGTAATAATGCGCCACAATGAGGGACAATCCACTTAATGTTTGGATACTTACTGAACACATTGTTTTGACTCATATAAATGATAGTACGTGTTGTATCAAAGATGAATTCCATTAATGGTGCAGGAACGACTTCACTCATCGCTTCAATATTTGGTTTCGGTTCATTAGGGTGCAATGCAACGAGTGCGTGACGTTCATTTAACTTAGCTAATACACTATCTAAACGGTCATCACCGATATAGATTCCGCGTGCATTAGTAGGTAAAGTGAAACCTAATGCACCTTGCTGATCCAACGCTTCATCAATAGTCGTAATACTTTCATCCACTAACGGTAATGGCAATGTCGCAAAGAACCCTAATTGCTCAGGATATTTATGAGTGAAAGAAGACGCATAGTCATTTACTTCTTTCGCTAATTCAACCATCTCATTATCAGGAGCAGCACTGATGTGAGGGCTTGAAATAGAGAGTACACCATATTCAATTTCCATACGATTCATTAAATCTAAATATCCCTCAGGAGAGAAGGCAGGTGTTGCTACACCGTCACCTTTACCATTGAAATATTTATCTAAGAATTTTGAGAATCCAGGTGAAATATAATGTGCATGTAAATCAATTTTCTTCATATCTATTTACGCTTCCTTTTCTTTAAAAGTTAACCAACTGTCGATTTCTTCATAATATGCGTTGACCTCATCTGGTCGATCAATACCTTGAAGTTCGCTGTTTACGTCATAACCAATTTCATTTAAAGCATAAGACAAGCATGCGTAACTTTGTCGATAGCCTTCAAAATCTTGTTTAGGTAAATTAATGGTCGTTGGTTTGATCGGTGTTAAGCTGTCTTTTTCATAAATACATTCAAGACGCGTAATGTACCAAACACCTTGGTCATCTTTTTCAACGCAATAAACTAACTTGGCATCAGATTGAAGTTCCATCTCCACATTCTGAATCGTTAAACGTGTTTGAATCGTTGCTTGCATAATCGCTACCGCACGTGTGTCGTTAATCCAAATTTGTGAATTATGAATTTGATGTGGTGCGTATCGATTCATCTCTTTTGAAGAAACAACGAATTCATGACCTGTTCCTTTAAACCATGAAATATTAACGTAGGAATCATCAGCGAAACATGACGCCATGCTATTCCATAGTGAATTATCACGACAGAAACGCTCAAATTGAATCAGTTCTAGAATGTCTTCTTTCGCTAATAACGTTTCATTCGTATACGGCTTATTTCTTGTGAAAAGCACAGTCCGAACACTCCTTTATGTTGGTTATCCCCACATTTCAAGTACTACATTTGCGAAACCTTCTGGCTCTTGAACATAACCAAGGTGGCCACCAGGGATATCAACGATTTTGATGCCAGTTTGTTCAGAAATGTAGAAGTTGACTTCTTGAGGGAATGAATCTCTAGAAGCGGTACCATTTAATAAAGTAATGATATCTTTATGTTTGTTTAAGTCTTCGATAGAAATATCTGATTCAGTATATTGACGAATTTCATATTTGAACCAACCTAACATTTCTTCAAAGCGTTTTTTACTTTCAGCGTCGTCTTCAGCTTGCGCCGGTTTAGACATATATTGTTGGTCAAGTTTACTAGTATTTAATGTTTCACCGAATAATTTCATTGCTTGAGGCATGCCTTCGTTGACAGCAATATCAATAATTTCAGCATTTTTATCTTGCCAATACTTAGCATTTGGTAAGAATGTATTGATTGGTGGTTCGTGGAAAGCAATGCGTTTAACAATATCAGAGTGTTCTTTTAATACGTGCATTGCTACGATGGCACCTGAACTTGAACCTAATACATAGACAGGTTCGTCGCTTAAGTGTTTTGCTAATTCTGCGATGTCTTGAGCGTCGCGTTTAACACGGTAGCGACTGTCTGGGTTTGATACTTCATCTGGTAGGGGTTCTGTTAATTCGCTTTGACCATAGCCACGACGGTCTACAGCAACAACTGTGAATTTGTCTTTTAATTGTTGTGCAAATGGCATGTAGATATCGCCTGTGCCGTTAGCGCCAGGAATGCAAATTAATACCGGTCCATTTCCTACTTTGTGATAACGTAATTTAGCACCTTTTAATTCTAAAGTTTCCATATATATAACCTCCGATTAATATATTTTTTATCTTAATTCTTGAAAATGTTCTAAGATAGAGGGTCACTCGTTTAAGTTGTGTCACTTTCCGGTGGAAAAGGCTCAAGCCTGTAGTCTTGAGACTCTTTCTTTTCCACTAGGATTATCCACAACTACACTTCTTTATTTATCTAGGCCTAGTAATTTAGCCCCGTTTTTATAACTAATTTTTTCCTGTTCTTCTTCAGTTAAACCTAATTCGCTTAAGAAAGTACCTAAGTTTTCAGGTTCTACATAAGGATAGTCTGCTGAGTAAAGAATTCGATCAACACCAACTTCTGTTTTAATTAAGTCGAATTGTGGTTTTGTTAACATACCACTTGGTGTGATATAGAAATTATTTTTGAAATAATAGCTAATAGGGTGTTTTAAGTGGTCAGCAAATAAGATATTATCCATACGTTCTAAGAAGAATGGTACGAATTCGCCCCAATGTCCAATGATTAAGTTTAGGTTAGGGTAACGGTCTAAAATACCTGCTAATACTAGGTGAATTGCATGAATCCCTACATCAACATGCCAACCATAACCGAAACAAGCAAATGTTGCGGCAGTCACATCAGGATAATTACCTTTGTAATACGCTTGATACACATCGCTAGGCACTGGTGATGGGTGTAGATAAATTGGTGCATCCATTGCTTCAGCTGCAGCGAATAAACCATCGTATTCATCTTGGTCTAAGAAACCACTCTTAGGATGACCCATAATTAAGGCGCCCTTAAATCCAAGTTCATTTACGCAACGTTTAAATTCTTCGATAGCAGCTTCTGGTTCATTAATAGGTAATGTCGCAAAGCCTACGAAGCGGTCAGGATGTTCTTGTACATATTCTGCTAAAGTGTCATTTGCTTTCTTACATAATTCGATAGCTCGTTCGCCTTCTAAGTTAGAAGGCGCACCGTTACCGTAAGATAAAACTTGCATTTGAACATCTTGTTCATCCATGAATTTGATACGTTTATCATGATGTTTAATTTCGTCTGCATCAGTAAAACCAGACTTTTGTTCTAAACCTTCAAGCATTGTCTTCATTGGGACACCTTTAGAATCAGATGACATGTGTTTCATTGTTTCCTGTTGGATTTCATCTACAACATAATGTTCTTCAAAGTTAATACTTTTCATTTGAAAAAGCCTCCTAGATATTAATTATTCATAAAGGTTAAATTACCAAGGCATTGTGCCGTTACCATCGATGAATGTACCAGTTGGACCATCTTTATCAATTGTTGCAAGTTTTACAATTGGAATCACACCTTCAGAGGCTGGTTTAGAGTTATTACTGAAGTCACCAACTAAATCAGTGTTTGTTGAACCTGGGTCTGCAGCGTTAATTTGAATATGCGGTAAACCTTTAGAGTATTGCAATGTTAACATTGTGACTGCAGATTTAGATGAACAGTAAGCGAGTGAGTTCACTTTAGATTCTTGTGTGTCTGGGTTAGTTACCATACCAAATGAACCTAAACCACTACTTACATTTACTACAACAGGTTGTTCTGACTTTTCAAGAAGTGGAACAAATGTATGCATCATTCTTACAATACCAAAGACGTTTGTGTTATAAACTTTCTCCACGTCTTCAACAGTTAAATCTGCAGGTTTAGCGAACCCGCCAGAGATGCCCGCATTATTAACTAATACGTCTAAATGTCCTTCTTTATCTTTGATTGTGTTATAAGCATTTTGAACTGAAGTGTCATCTGTGACATCAAGTTGGACGTAATCTACGCCAAGTTCCTCAGCTGCTTTTTGACCGCGTGCTTCATCACGAGAGCCAATATAAACTTTATGGCCTTGTTCTTTTAGTTCTTTCGCTGTTTCAAAGCCTAAACCTTTATTTCCACCAGTAATTAAAGTGATTCTTTCCATTATTCTGTCACCTCATTAGGTAAATATAGTCGAATTAAATTATCACGGAATGTTTCATTTGATAATTGTCTTACATTTTTTTGAAATTCAAATGTTGCAGTTGTTAAAGATTTTAAAAGCATGTCTGTTTTGAATATAGCCCATGCATCGTTATCGTAATCATTAAATAAGTCAAAATAATACTGATTTAAATTCTTGAAAAAGTTACTTGCTCTGAATAATTGAGCATTATCGTTACCTTCAATACAAGTAAGTAAATCGCTATTATCCGTTTTAAATTGTAAAAATATGTCGAGTGAATGGCTCATAATATCTTTTTTAGAAGTATAGCGTTGTTTAATTTCAAGCATTTGATTCATAATGTCGTCGAAGTCGTGTTCAATAATGTGGTAACATAAATCTCCTTTATCTTTAAAATGACGATAAAGGGTGCCCATACCAATATTTAGTTCTTTAGACAATCGATTCATGCTTACATTATCTACGCCTTCATCACGAAACAATTCAATCGCTTTATCTTCAATACGTTGCCGATTCTTTAATGCATCTTTACGCATCATACCACCTCTTTAAAATTCATATTATTGACAAACGGATAATGCTCCGTTTATTATAAAACGTGTTAATTTATATTTCAAATATTTAAGTTTTGGACATTGGAAAAATTTTTAGAAAAGAGTGGATGAAGATGTCATTAAATAAAGAACAAAGACGTGTGACAAGTGAAGAACTTAAAGCTCATTTCCATGAATCAACGTTAAGTTTAGAAAATATTGCCGGAGAGATGAATATTTCTGTGGAAGATGTGGAAAAGGTATTGAACATGGATGCGCCAAATGGCTTCTTTGGAAATAAATTACAAAAATTTATTCATTTAGTTTGGGACATTCGTGACTTAATTAATAAAGATATAAAAATGAATGGTGATACACCTAAAGAATACACGTACTTAAAGGGCGAAAAAGAAGATTATTGGTTCTTACAATAGGAGAGATAAGTAATGGATAAAAGTATTTTAGTTATTGGCGCTACAGGAAAACAAGGTAATGCAGTAGTCAAACAATTATTAGAAGATGATTGGAAAGTACGTGCCTTTACACGTAATAAAAATAATGACAAATTAATATCTATTGATAATGAAAACTTAGAAATCTTCGAAGGCGACTTAAGTAATGAGGATAGTTTAAAACAAGCAATGAAAGGTCAATACGGTGCTTATAGTGTTCAACCTATCATTGTTGATAATGTAGAAGAAGAATTACGCCAAGGCAAAATGATTATTCATATAGCAGAACAACAAGGAGTAGAATACATGGTTTACAGTACAGCGGGTGGCGTGAACCGTGATCGCACAGGCCCTCACTTTGAAGCACTTGCTAAGATTGAGAATGAGCTTAAAGCAAGCTCATTAAACTACACAATCATTAAACCATCGTTCTTTATGGACAATTTCTTAAGAATTACTAAAGTTGAAGATGGTGAAATTATTATCCCAGAATTTATTAACCGAGATGTGAAATTTGCGATGATTTCATCTATCGATATCGCTAGAATTGCTGCTAATATTTTCGCAAATATTGAACGTTTTAATCATCAAGCTATCGAAATTGCTTCAGATGAACTTACATTAAATGAAGTAGTGAGAACATTTGCCACAGTTACTGGTAAACCTACAGAAATTAAAGGGTCATTTTCAAGTGGCACTGCTGAACGTGGCTGGCTTGAAGAGAAAGGTTATGTAGTTGATTTCAATCAAATGGACGACATCAATCCAAATCACTTAACGCTAGAACAATGGATTAATAAAGTAGGTTTCTAATTTTTTTGGAAAATGAGGTAATGCACATGATTCAATCAATGTGGTTTAATTTGCACGTAGAAGATTTGGAACGTAGCAAACAATTTTATAAGAATTTAGGATTTGAAATAAATAAAAATCCAGATATGTTAGATAAAATGTTAGGAATTCAAATAGGGAAAACTATTGTTATCTTAATTGAGAATAATCATTTTGAAAAAGTTACGCATGATGCAGTATCTTCTCAACCTAATGAAGTAATCATTTCATTAGGAGTCAAAACAAATGAGGAAGTAGATGTCTTAATTAAAAAAGTTGTAGAGTCAGGTGGCAAAGTGATAGATGAACCTGGTGTATACCAAGGCTATTACGGTGCAACTTTTGCAGATCCAGATGGACATAAATATAATTTCTTAGTTTGTTAGTTAAATAAATTTTATAAATTGAATCAATTCATATGCCCCCAAAGTTAGGTTGAAGTCTAATGTTGGGGGCACTTTTAATAAAAAAGTTATTATGAAGACGTTTTTTTATCTTTATATAGATTCATATAAATGATAGAAATAATGATTAATATTGCACCGGTTATAAATTTAGGCGTCAATGGTAAAGGGAAAAATGGAAAAGAAAATATAAACACGAATATAGGATTGAGGGTTCTGATAATATTCGCTTCACGAAATGAAATGTATTTAAGACCTTCATAGAATAATAACAGTCCTATTACGCCACTACACAAAGCAGAAAGTAAAATAGAAAATAAACCTATACCTATATGTATAGTATGTAAATGATTCGTCACAATTAATATGATGCCTAATAACAAAGTAGAAGTCGCTTGATTGTATAGCAGAATGGTTTTTGAATCGATGTTATTTACGGTCTTTTTAGCTAACATATTCGTTAATGCAAAAAAGAATGTATAAGATAGGGCGGCAATCACACCTAATATACTGTTAAAATCACCTGAAAAATGAGTGATTAAAAATGAACCTATGATAGCAAACGCAATAGGAAGTGCATCATGTTTAGATAACGTTTCATTCAGAAAGAGCACTGAAAGAAGTAACGCAAATATAATATAAAATCTTCCTAATAATCCTACGCTAACTGGATCTAACAAACTTAAACTTACATATTGAAGTAAAATGCCTATTGTATTAGTAATACCTAATAACCAAATAAACTTATTGTGATGTATTTTAATTCTACTTTTAGCAAGTAATACAGTTATTAATAATATTAAAGTTGAAAATAAAGCATTTAAAAAACTCGCTTGGATAGGTGACAAATCAGTGAGTGAAACTTTATTTAATATGGGCGTCAAAGACATGATAGCTACGGAAATGATATTAAATAAATAACCTTTTTTAGTATTATTCATGACGCGCCTCTAAATATTTCTTCATATAATCCATCTTGAAACGATAATACACTTTTATCTAGTGGTTCTTTCGTAAGTATTCTTTCAGTAGTTTCTGATTCTTTGGGAATATCTTCAAAATAACTTACTTCAGCTTTCACAATTGTAGTAGTATGCCCGTTAGGAAGTACATAGTATCCTATATATTCAATATCACTTTCATTGATAATGGCACCAGATTCTTCATAAGCTTCTCTAATAGCAGTCTCATTCATCGTTTCATTATTATCAATCTTTCCTCCAGTCAATTCCCACGCTCTTTTTTTATTCTTAACAAAAACGAATTGGTCTTGATAGGTTAAGACAATTAACACAGAATCATAGTTTGTCACTGTCTTGTTAAATTGAAGATTGATTTGGTCTATATTCATTTTCTTGAACCTCCTTTATATTCCATAACTCACACTAACTCGTATAAATATATTATTTTATATTTATATAATAATAAAGTTAATTATATAACTTTTTTCGAAAAAGGGTACTCAGTTCTTTGAAAATACATAAAGAAATGCCCACAAAGTCGTAGAATTTGTGGGCAATCTATGGAATTAAAATTTAAATTTACTTAAGCATTTCTTTAATTTGTTGTGTAGCTAAACGTTGTTTTTCCGTGTTTAAATAATCTTTCATTTCTTTTTCAGAAGCCTTAGGATGTTCTTTTTTATAAGATATCATTTTCTTTTGAAGTGCCTCTTTCATTTTATCTTGTGATTTAGATGACATCGATCGTTGTTGTTTTTGAAGTTTTTTCGCTTCTTTTGCGTCTAAGACTACCCATGTGTCACTTGGCACAGTTACTACTGATGTTTGTTTAATCAGTTCTTTATCCTCTTTACCGTAATCAAATAAATAGCGATAATAATCATTTTTCCAAGTCCAGTATTCTTTTTTAGTTTTTACTGTAGCTTTATTGACGTTAGATGTTTCATAATATGCTACTTTCTTTACTGAGTCAGATACATCTTCTTTGTTAGTACTTGGTTTAAAGTGAGCAGATGGTTTATCATCACTTTGTTTATCTTTATACACCATGACATAGTTATAAGAATTATTACCAATTTCATTTGCAATTAACATATTCGTAGGTGATTTGTCTGAACCAGCTGAATATATTTGTTTCTCTGGTTCATTGACTGTCGTTTTTTCCATACCGAAGTGATGTGTCATATTTAACACAATGCCGATGATTAAACCTATGAATAATAAAGTTGTAATTGAACCTAAAATATAACGAGTAAGTTTATGTGGAATGAGTAGCCATGATGCAAACATAGCTATTGTTAATACTATTAAAATAATCATTTATTTTTCCTCACTTTCTGAATTATTCATTTTCAAGAAAGGAACAATTATTAAACCAATTACTGCAAAAGCTACACCTATTAAGAAAGCTGTGTTAAATCCATCAATAGAAGCTTGTTGTGCGTGTTCGGCAAACTGTAATGGATTAGCATCTTTTAAACTTTTAGATGGCATATTATTGTTAATTATGTTTTGTGTAATAGATGTAAGTAAAGCTACAGCAATAGAAGATGCAACTTGTCTAGCAGTGTTGTTTGATGCAGTACCATGTGTACCCATTTCAGTTGGAAGTGCATCCATTGCATTTGTAGTTAATGGCATCATCATTAAAGCAACACCAAACATACGAATTGAGTATAAAACCAAAATAAGTGTAGGCGATGTTGTATCAGTTAAAAATCCAAATGGTAATGAAGCAAATGATAAAATTAAAAATCCAACAAAGGCTAAACGTTTTATACCTACTTTGTTATAAAGGGCACCAGAAATGGGTGATATAAAACCTAACATTAATGCGCCGGCTAATAATGTTAAACCAGATTTAAAAGGTGAGAACCCATGAATATTTTGTAAATAAGTTGGTAACATCATTTCGACCCCGTACATCGCCATAGTAACGACGATAAGTCCGATTGTCGCAACTACAAACCCTTTAGATTTAAATACACGTAAGTCTAAGAATGGATCGTCTAATTTAAATTGACGTATACAGAACCAAGCTATAATAATTAAGCTAATTGTTAATGGTAATATGACGTAATTGAAGCTTCCCCATCCTTCGCTAGAGACATTTGAGAAACTCCATAAAAATAGTCCAAATCCAATGCTAGAGAGAATAAGAGATAAGATGTCTAATTTGATTTTTCTATTTGGTATGACGTCTTTCATGAAGATGAAACTTAAAACGAATGCAATAGCAACAACAATAATTGGGATGACAAATATATTTCTCCATGAATCACTAATTGTTAGTCCTAAAATGACGTGGTCTTTATCTAGTATCCATCCAGCAAATGTTGGTCCAAGTGCTGGTGCAAGACCTACAGCTAAACCACTTAGTCCCATTGCAGTTCCACGTTTATTTGGTGGAAACATATTAATAATAATAATTTGCATTAAAGGCATCATTAAACCAACAGCGATTGCTGTAACGATACGACCAGTTAAAAATATAATCCAACTATCACTATTTGATGGAGCGATAGCTGTTAAAACTAAACCGACTAATAAAATGCCGTATGCAATGACGTGTAGCCATTTAGTAGAAAATCGTGTAGCTAAGTAAGCTGATACAGGCACCATTATTCCGTTCGCTAATAAGAACCATGTAGTAGCTTGTTGAGCTGTACTGAAATCTATATCAAAGTCTTTCATTAATGTTGGTAGTGCAGTACCCAATGATGTTTGCATTAAAGCTCCAGCAAATGTTGCAAGCAAAATCACAACCATGACCATGAATTTACTATATGGTTTTCCATGAGTATCTAAATCGAATTTTGTATTTATATTCTCTGACATAATAATCCTCCTTTAAAAGTACTGATTAAATGTAACAACTTTTTTTAGAAAAAAGGAGAACAAAATAATCTTCAGTGTTTAAAATAATACACAATGTATTAAAATGTATTATATTGATAACTATGGAAGGGTGAAAAAATGAGTTATAGCAGAAAAACACAACTAACACAACGATTACTTAAAGAAGCATTAATTAAATTGTTACAACATAAAAATTTTGAAGAAGTGACGATTAATGAAATTGCTGAGGAAGCATATGTAACTAGAAGTACATTTTATAGATACTACGAGGATAAATATGAATTATTATCTGATATCGAAGATGAAATTTTAAATTATATTAAAACACAACGAGAATTTGATGTAAGTCAATTTGATGAGATGAATATCTTTAAAACAAAAAGTATCGTCAATCTCTTTAAGTCTTTAGACCCTTATTCAGATGTATTGAAAGTGTTATTAACAAATCCAGGTATTATTAGTTTCCGTATGAAAATTAGAAAAGTGGTCTCACATCGACTTGACTTTCTAAATCAAATTGGCAGTGGCTCTAAGGTACGTATCGACCTAGGCAAAGAGTATCTTGTAGCTATCATTATTAATACGTTTGAATATTGGTCATTACATAAAGATGACGTTGATGAAAGAGAAATTGCACAACTTATTACCGAAGTACATCATAAAGGAATTGTCCATGCATTAGGTATAAATATAGATGATATAAGAAAATTAACATAAAGTTAAAATAATTTGATTTTTCAGATAAATTGAAGCATATTATTAAACTAAGAAGTATAAATATTCAAAAAGTTACTTGTTACTCAGCATTTTAAAAAAACAAAGGGGTATGTTGTTTAACTGTACATCTAGAACTTTTCAAACTGAATAGCTTACTCCATAGGATGGAGAAGAAGACTATGGAAGATAAACTACAAAGAGGATTGTCTAATAGGCATATTCAATTAATTGCAATTGGCGGAGCAATAGGGACGGGATTATTTTTAGGGGCAGGTCAATCGATTCATTTGGCTGGACCATCTATCTTATTAACCTACATTGTTGTAGGCTTGGTATTATTCTTATTCATGAGAGCAATGGGAGAGATGCTTCTTTCGAATTTAGGATTTAAATCATTTGCCGATATTGCGCACACTTATATCGGACCATTGGCAGGATTTATTGTAGGTTGGACGTACTGGTTTACATGGATCGTAGCAGGTATGGCAGAGGTAACAGCAGTTGCGAAGTATGTGAATTTCTGGTGGTCGACTATTCCAAGTTGGTTAACGGCTTTATTTACAGTATTAGTATTGATGGTTTTGAATTTAATGAGCGCTAAAATATTTGGGGAATTAGAGTTTTGGTTCGCATTAATTAAAGTAACAACGATTATTGCATTAATCGTAGTGGGTATTGTCATGATTGTCATGGGTACTCACACAGCAAGTGGTACAGCGAAATTATCTAATATTTGGAGCCACGGCGGTTTCTTCCCACATGGTATGACAGGGTTCTTACTCTCATTCCAAATGGCTATCTTTTCATTCATTGGAATTGAGCTCATTGGTATTACGGCTGGAGAAACGAAAAATCCTCATAAAACTATTCCCCAAGCGATCAATAATGTACCTTATAGAATTCTAATCTTTTATATCGGTTCATTAGCAGTCGTGATGTCAGTAGTACCGTGGGATAAATTGAATCCAGCTGACAGCCCATATGTAAAATTGTTTGGCTTAGTGGGTATTCCATTTGCGGCCGGTGTTATTAACTTTGTTGTATTAACTGCTGCAGCATCTGCGTGTAATAGTGGTATCTTTGCAGACAGTAGAACAATGTATGGTTTAGCTGCACGTAAACAGGCGCCTCCATTTTTACAAAAAACGAATAAACACGGCGTGCCATACTACTCAATCTTAATCACATGTGGCTTATTACTAATCGCCGTAGTATTAAACTACGTTATTCCAAATGCTACTGAAGTATTTGTATATATTACAACGGTATCTACCGTACTTAATATCATCATCTGGACAATTATTATGATTGCTTATCTTGGTTTCTTGAAAAATAAACCGGAATTACATGAACAAAGTAAATTTAGATTACCAGGTGATAAAGTAAGCGCATATCTAATTTTAACGTTTTTCGTCTTTATCTTTATCGTACTCGCATTAGATAAAGATATTAGAATTGGTGTATTAGTTGCACCAGCATGGTTAGCAGTATTATGTTTAATGTTCTTACGTTACAAAAAAGAAAAACGTAAAGAAGGCATTGATTTAGACGAAGTAAAAAAAGACCCAGCAATTAATGATTAAATGATAAAGAAATAGTTACACAATTATGTAAACGTATTTTTACTATTATAATAGTAGAAATACGTTTCTTTTTTATTATTTTCTTCTATTATTAAAGCTCATTTAAGGAAGGGGTAGGACTAAAAAATTAAATATTTGAACTTCGGTTTCTTCATTTTGTGCTTAAATTGTACTATTTAAAAATAAAATATTAAATAAATATTCTGAAAATTTAGATATTGTGATATAGTAAGATGCATCATCACTAATTTAAGTGTGTATCAACATCTTAGGAGGTATCAATATGACAACAGAGCTTAAAAATATAGGAGTCAAAGATTTTACATTTAGAGTACTTTCCGGTGTAGCAATCGGGATTGTTGTTGGTTTAGTACCTAATGCCATTTTGGGTGAAATCTTTAAAGCGCTCATGCATCATCATCCCGTGTTTGCGACTTTTCTACATGTCGTACAAGCAATGCAGTTTACTGTTCCAGCTTTAATCGGAGCACTTATCGCCTTGAAATTTGAAATGACACCACTTGCGATTGCTGTCGTGGCATGTGCATCATATGTGGGAAGTGGCGCCGCACAATTTAAAAATGGCGTTTGGGTTATTGCAGGTATCGGTGACTTAATTAATACGATGATTACTGCTGCCATTGCAGTGCTTTTAATCTTATTAGTAGAAAAACGCGTAGGCAGTATGGCGCTTATCGTTTATCCAACTGTAGTGGGTGGATTATCAGCGACAATTGGTGTGCTAATTCTACCTTATGTCCATATGATTACAACTGGTATTGGAAATATAGTTAATAGTTTCACTGAATTACAACCAGTCTTAATGTGTATGTTAATTTCTATGGTATTTAGCTTCATTATTATTTCGCCGTTATCAACGGTAGCAATTGCGATTGCGATTGGTATTACAGGTTTAGCTGCTGGATCAGCATCTATTGGAATTTCAGCTACTGAAGCAGTATTACTCATTGGTACTAGCCAAGTGAATCGTGTTGCCGTACCAATTTCTATCTTCTTCGGTGGGGTAAAAATGATGATGCCTAACATGGTTAAATATCCAATTATTATGTTACCTATTTTAATTACTGCAGCAGTTTCAGGTATCGCTGGAAGTTTAATTGGTATTGCCGGTACAAAAGAATCCGCAGGTTTTGGTTTCATCGGTATGATCGGACCAATCAGTGCGTTTAAGTTTTTACATGTGGATTCAGCTATAATGAGTATCCTATTAATTGTATTAGGATTCTTCGTTGTACCGTTATTAACTGCATTTATTCTAGATATTGTCTTACGTAAAGTTTTAAAATTATATACTAACGATATTTATAAATTTATGGGCTAAGGCTGTAAATTTTTGAAATAATACTATTGTGAGGAATTGATAAGGATGTCTTTATGACCAATTATTGGTTCCTCATTTTTCGAAAAATAAAATTATTATAAAATAGCTTGTGAGTAATAGTGTTACAATAAAATAAATAGTAATTAAACAAAAGGATGGATGGTATATGGCTAATAAAATTGAAACATTAGCACTAAGAACGGCAGAGTTAACAAGACAAACACACGAATTAGGCATTCCTGTCATGATACTATTTGAAGGGGTTCCGGCATCAGGTAAAACGCGTTTATCAAATGAATTATTATTAAACTTTGACGCAAAATATACACGCTTTATTGCCACGCAATCACCACAATCAGATGATTTAAGATATCAATTCTTACAAAAATATTGGAACACTTTACCTGCAAAAGGAGATATTAATGTTTATTTCCGTAGTTGGTATTCACATTATTTAGATTATCGTGAGAATGAAATTAAACATAATAGATATAAAAATTATGATGTTTTAAAAGAACAGATTTATTCTTTTGAAAAAATGCTGAAAAAAGATAACTATGAAATTATTAAATTCTTCATTGAAATTAATGAAGAAAAACGCCAAGAACACATTAAACAAACAAAAGAGAATCCTTTAATGCGTTGGAAGGTACAAGAATATGGCAATGTCTTACCTACTGAAACGTATTTAGATGATATGCATCAATTTATTAAAAGAGATAAACAATGGAAGATTATTGATTATACCGAACGACAAAATGCGATAGAAAAAATGTATCATCATATTATAGAACGTTTAGAACATGCGATTGATAAACATCAAAAACAAGAAAAGCACGTTGATGGTGAATTCACGCCAGACTTTAAAACAGATTTATTCGATATTAATGTAGATAAAGTATCAAAAGGTGAATATAAGCAATTAATTACTGAATTACAACAACGTATGCGAGAAATTCAATTTGCTTTATATGATAGAAAGATTCCGCTTATCTTAGTATTTGAAGGTATGGATGCAGCCGGGAAAGGTGGCAATATTAAACGTATCAGAGAAAAACTTGACCCAACAGGTTATGAAGTAAATGGAATTAGTGCGCCAACAGATGTAGAACTAAAGCATCATTATTTATGGCGTTTTGCGAAAGATATGCCAAGAAGCGGACACATTGAGTTATTTGACCGCAGTTGGTATGGTCGCGTACTTGTTGAACGAATTGAAGGCTTCGCCACTACAAAAGAATGGCAACGTGCGTACGATGAAATTAATTCTTTTGAGAAAATGTGGACAGATGAAGGGGCTATTCTTTTAAAATTCTTCCTTACATTAGATAAAGATGAACAATTAAAACGATTTAAAGATCGTGAACAAAATGTCGATAAACAATGGAAGATTACTGACGAAGATTGGCGTAATCGTGAAAAATGGGATTTATATGTCGAAGCGAGTCACGATATGATTGAAAAAACGAATACCTCTTATGCGCCATGGTTAGTTGTTCCAGCAGATCATAAAAAAACGTCACGCATAGAAATACTAAAATACATTATTCGAAAATGTGAAAAAGTACTATGGGGCGTAAAAGATTATTAAAAAT
The DNA here is from genome assembly GCF_002902575.1 of Staphylococcus croceilyticus. GTDB lineage: Bacteria > Bacillota > Bacilli > Staphylococcales > Staphylococcaceae > Staphylococcus > Staphylococcus croceilyticus. The sequence goes on from NZ_PPRD01000014.1 coordinate 106,722, forward strand.
AAGTAATTGATATTATAGTTTTTAACCAAGTAAATCATTTCAAGAGACTATTTTATAGAATAGTTTCTTGATTTTTTTGTTTTAAATAGAAAAATTTAATGAAAAACAAGATGTTAGAAATATTACAGGTGTGTAACAAAGTCGTAATTTGTAATATTACGAATTATGTAAAACGATTGTAAAATTCTTAAAAGAGTAATGTAAATCCTTATTTCATAATGAAATTTTAAACTCAAAACCTAAAAATGTATTGTTACAACACACTTCAGTAATATTTCAATATTACAAAATATAATCTCTATTGTAATTTTTTGTAAGATAAGCGTAATATTATTCGTATTTTTTTGTGTTATAGTAGCTAATGTCAAAAGTTAAACAAAAAACACAAACGCATTAACACAAAGAAATTAACAAATCGAAAATATAAACTAAATTCTTGGAGGAATTATTTTTATGAAAAAGACAGTTATCGCTTCGTCATTAGCAGTAGCATTAGGAGTAACAGGTTATGCATTAACTACAGATCACAGTGCACACGCATCTGAACAAACTTCAAACTACGCACAATTAGCTAACTTAGCTCAAAATAACCCATCTCAATTAAACGCTCACCCAGTACAAGCTGGCGCTTATAACATTTCATTCGTTAAAGATGGTTTCAAATACAACTTCACTTCAAACGGTTCAACTTGGTCTTGGAACTACACTTACACTGGTGGTGCTGACACAGCTGCAGCTACAACTACTCAAGCTGCTCCAGCTCAACAATCTCAAGCAACTGATTACTCAGCATCTTACAACCAAGGTTCAAACCAATCAGTAAGCTCTAACCAACAAGCTAGCCATGCTCAAGTTAAAACTGTATCTGCTCCATCATACAGCAACAACACAGCTTCATACTCTGCACCACAATCAGCTTCAACTGGTGGTTCAGTTAAATCTCAATTCTTAGCTAACGGTGGTACTGAAGCTGCTTGGAACGCTATCGTAATGCCAGAATCAGGCGGTAACCCTAACGCTGTTAACCCATACGGTTACAGAGGTTTAGGTCAAACTATGGAATCATGGGGTACTGGTTCAGTAGCTCAACAAACTAAAGGTATGATTAACTACGCTAACAGCCGTTACGGTTCAATGGATAACGCAATTGCTTTCCGTGCTTCTCACGGTTGGTGGTAAGATTTACTAAGATAACTGGATAGCACATCGAGTTATCGAGAAGAGAGGTCGACACATGTCGGCCTCTTTTTTTATGCCCAAATATAGAATAGTTTAGCTTTTTTTAATATAGGGAATAAATTAAAACTATGTATAAAGTGAAATAATGAGAAAGTGTTGGGCAAAATGACATTTAAAAAGATATTAAAACTTGGAATTTTTCATAGTATGTATTGGTTTATGACTCAAATGATGTTAGCTACTTTAGGTACTAGGCTTCCTCATGCTTTCTTTATAAAGTATAGCCAACTTTTTAAGTCATTTTCTTGGGAAAAGGAAGGCAAGATATGGAATGACTTATTTAAGACCAATAAATGGAAACATTACATACCTGAAGGTAGTCAGTTGAACCAAAAAATATATAATAAAAAACAATTAACATCATTTAATTTGAATGATTTACACACAATGATAATAGAAATGAGACGAGCAGAGTTTGTACATTGGCTATCAATGCTACCTGTGCTAGCGTTTCTAAAAGCACCGACATATCTTAAAATCATTAATATTTTTTATGTTATATTAGCGAATCTTCCTATTATAATAACCCAACGTTATAATCGTCCAAGATTAGAAAAAGTGTACCAATTAAAATTGAAAAGAGGTGCCCATCGTGACTAAGAAAAAAATAATAGTTATTGGTGGCGGATTAGGTGGTATTTCAGCAGCAATTCGTTTAGCGCAAAGTGGCTTCGAAGTGAATCTTTACGAGAAGAATAATCATATTGGTGGAAAGGTAAATCGTCTAGAAGAAGAAGGCTTTGGTTTTGATTTAGGACCTTCTATCCTTACCATGCCTTATATCTTTGAAAATTTATTTAGATATAGTCATAAAAAAATGTCAGACTATGTCACTATTGAGTGTTTACCTTTACAGTGGCGAAGTTTCTTTACTAATGGCGAAGTGATTGATTTATATGAAGATTTAACAATAATGTCTCAAATGAATCAAAGTTTAAATGAAGAAGACGTCCAACAGTTACATCAATTTTTACAATATGCCGAAAGAATACATCGCTTTACTGAAGAAGGATATTTTGCATTAGGCTTAGATACGGTAAGCGAAATTATTAAATATCAAGGGCCTTTCAATTCTTTAAAAGGTGTAGATTACTTTTCAACGATGCAAGAAGCCATTAATCGATATGTTGATAAACAGGAATTGAGAGATATGCTGGGTTACTTTATTAAATATGTAGGATCGTCTTCTTATGACGCACCAGCAGTATTAACATTACTCATTCATATGCAATATGAACAAGGTTTATGGTACGTTAAAGGTGGCATTCATCATTTAGCACAAGCCTTAGAACAACTTGCTAGGGAAGAAGGCGTAATGATTCACACCGGAATAGATGTCCAAAGCATTAATACATATTTTAATCATGTAACAGGCGTGAGATTAGATGACGGCGACTATGTTGATGCAGATTACATTGTTTCTAATAGAGAAGTGATTCCAACTTATCGAGACTTGTTGCACTTTTCAAAGAAAAAGCTAGCGAAATTAGAGAAGACATTTGAACCTGCAAGTTCAGGATATGTCATGCATCTAGGCGTGGATAAACAGTACCCGCAATTAGCACATCATAATTTCTTATTCTCAAGCGATTCTAAACGCAATTATCATGAAGTCTTTCATGAAAAGGTCTTACCTCAAGATCCTACAATTTATCTCGTGAATAGTAACAAAACAGATAAAACGCAAGCACCTGCAGGTTGTGAGAATTTAAAAGTATTACCGCATATTCCATATATTCAAGATACACCGTTTACCGAAGTACAATATAATAAATTTCGTGAACGCGTATTAGATAAATTAGAACGAATGGGCTTAACGGATTTAAGACAACATATAATATATGAAGATATATGGACACCGCATGATATTGAGCGTTATTACGCTTCAAATAAGGGCGCTATTTATGGTGTGGTAGCTGATCGTAAGAAAAATAAGGGCTTTAAGTTCCCTAAACAAAGTCAGTATTTTGAGAATCTCTACTTTGTAGGTGGTTCTGTTAATCCTGGTGGCGGTATGCCAATGGTGACGCTAAGTGGGCAACAAGTTGCTGATAAAATTAATGATAGAGAACACGCTGACTTGCAAGAATAGATGAAAGGAGAGAATCGCTAGTGAAAGTATTAGAATCGCTATTGCACGGCTTGATAGGGACGTCTATATTAAGTGGGTATTTGATGTACAATCGACGTCAATTGCTACATTTTCAAAAAGAAAATACTGCTAGCATCTCTCAATCTATCAGTATCGTTATTCCTGCAAGAGATGAAGCTAAACGGTTACCACATTTACTTAAAAGTTTGAAGCGACAAACGATACAAGGAGAAATCATTGTAATGGATGACGGCTCGCAAGATGACACGGTTCGAGTCGCGAAAGAATGGGGTGCGAACGTCTACGCTGTAACTGAGGATGAGAAGAACAAACGGTGGTATGGCAAATCTTTCGCTTGTTATCAAGGAATGAACTACGCAACTTCAGATATCGTCATATTTATCGATGCAGATGTCGTATTATTAGATGACCAAGCTTTAGAGGCCATCATACAAAGTTATGAGAAACAACGATATCGTGGATTATTAAGCATTCAACCGTATCATTACGTTAAAAAGCCATATGAACAGTTATCGGCTTTATTCAATTTAATGACGGTAGTGGGAATGAATCAATTCTCAAGTGTGGCAAAGAAGGAACCACAATCGTTAGCATTCGGTCCTGTAACGGTGATGAATCAAGCCGATTATACTTTAACACAAGGCCATTACAATGCACGTAATCATATTATTGAAGGATTCGCATTAGGTGAAGCTTTCAAACAACAACAGTTGCCAGTGACTTGTTATGAAGGCCAAAACTATGTGGGATTTAGAATGTATGAAGAAGGACTAAGAAGCTTAATTGAAGGCTGGACCAAACATTTAGCAGTAGGCGCCTCTCAGACACAGGGGCGTATTATGACTCTAATCATCATATGGATGATAGGAAATATGCTAATGCCATTTGTCTTAATGCTTAGCTTTTTATCAAAATCTATTTCTTTTAAGCGTATTAGTTTATCCTGTGGCTTAGCTACGCTACAATTTATTCAATTACATAAACGTATTGGCTCGTTTTCAACATGGTCTTTAATGTTAAGTCCAATACTATTTTTAGCATTTATTTTCATTTTTATGAATTCTTATCGTCATATTCATTTTAAAAAAACGGTACAATGGAAAGGACGTACTTTTAATATTAATCATTAACGCATAAACAGGGGGCTCTCCATGAGAACTATAGAGGAAAGTTATCAATATTGTCATCAAATTATGAAGGATTATTCAAAGAGTTTTTCATATGCTTTTGATATGTTACCAGAACAACAACGCCAAGCGGTGTGGGCAATTTATGCCGTGTGTCGAATTGTTGATGATAGTATCGATATACATCAAGATGTTGAGTATTTACATAAAATCCGCCGTGATGTTCAGTTAATTGAAGCTCACGCTAGTATACCTAAGGCATTTGAAAGTGATGAACAAATCATGTTGGCTTTTGCTGATACGAGTAAACATTTTCAAATGAATTATCAGGCCCTCTATGACTTGATTGACACTGTAGAAGCGGATCAACACTTTGAAATGTTTGAAACCGATCAAGGTCTACTAGACTATTGTTACGGGGTAGCAGGTACGGTGGGCGTATTGCTTATTCCAATCTTATCTACGCCACCAACAAAAGAGGCTTATGATAATGGTAAACAATTAGGTGAAGCATTACAGCTTACAAATATTTTACGTGATGTAGGGGAAGACTATCGTAATGGTCGTATTTACTTTAGTATTGAACGCCTAAATGAATTTGATGTTTCTATTGAAAAAGAAATTGATCGTGATAAACCATCAGAGAATTATCAACGTATTTGGGAATTTTACGCCAAGTTAGCTGATGATAACTATGATGCTGTACTTAACAATTTAGATGTGTACAATAAAGAATCACGTATGATTATTGAATTAGCTGCTGAAGTGTATCGAGGCATTTTAAATGAAGTGAGAAAAGCAGATTATACGCTTGATAAACGCGTCTATGTGTCAACTTGGAAGAAGAATAAGATTTACCGTAGTTTAAAGAAAAAATATAAAGCTTAGGTGGTAATGGTATGAAAATAGCCGTAGTAGGCGCAGGGGTGACAGGTTTAGCAGCAGCGGCAAGGTTGGCTGCGCATGGTCATCAAGTTACCCTATTTGAGAAAAACGAACAAGTTGGCGGACGCATGAGTCAGTTCAAAAAAGATGGCTTCACCTTCGATATGGGGCCCACCATCGTTATGGTGCCTGATGTATATAAAGCAGTATTTGAAGAAAGTGGTAAGAACTACGAAGATTATATAGACATGCGACAGTTAACGCACATCTTTGATATATACTTCTCAGATAAAGATAAAGTGAGTGTCTCTACTGATTTGCCACAACTGAGTCAGGCGTTAGAAGCGATTGAGCCGGGTTCTACGCAAGACTTTATGTCGTTCCTAACGGATGTGTATAAACGTTATGAAGTTGCGCGTAAGTATTTCTTAGAGCGTACTTTCCGCAAACCGAGTGAGTTCTACAATCCGCTGTCATTATATCGTGGCTTGAAATTACGTACGATTAGTAAGGCAGATCAGCTCATTGATAATTACGTGTCTAATGAGAAAATACGTAAACTTTTAGCTTTTCAAACGCTATACATAGGTATCGATCCGAAACAAGGCCCTTCTATTTATTCGATTATTCCAATGATAGAAATGGTGCATGGTGTGTATTACATTAAGGGCGGTATGTACAGCTTAGCACAAGGTTTATTGAAGTTAGGCCAAGATCTCGGCGTAGAAGTGCGCTTGAATTCAGATGTTCAAGAAATTATCATCGACCCTAAATTTAAACGCGCAGACGGTTTACGCGTGAATGACGAAATTCATCGTTTCGACAAAGTACTTTGTACAGCTGATTTCCCATATGCAGCGCAACATCTGATGCCATCGCATTCACCTCTTAAGAAATATTCTTCTGAAAAGGTTGAAAACATGGACTACTCATGTTCTGCATTTCTAGTGTATGCTGGCATAAATCGCGATTTACGAGATAAAGTACATGTACACAATGTTGTCTTTGCCGAAGACTTTAGAGGTAATATTGATGATATATTTAGCGGTAAAATGCCTGATGACCCGTCATTATATCTGTATTTCCCAGCTGTAGAAGATGATTCATTAGCACCAGAAGGACAAACAGGAATGTATGTCTTGATGCCTGTTCCTGAATTAAAAACAGGAAATATTAATTGGCACGACCCAGCGACAATTGAACGTGCGAAAGAAGTCGTTTACAACAAGATTCAAACGATTGAAGCATTGAAAGATATACGTGAGGACGTGGTGTCAGAAACCATCTTCACGCCGTTAGATTTCGAAAGTCGTTACAATGCTAAATTTGGTACAGCATTTGGGTTAATGCCGACATTGGCACAAAGTAATTATTATCGTCCACCTAATGTGTCTAGAGATTATAAAGATTTATACTTTGCTGGAGCGAGTACACATCCAGGCGCCGGCGTGCCGATTGTCCTTACAAGCGCAAAGATTACAGCTGAAGCGATGTTAGACGATATTGCACGTGGCAAGTAATTTTTAAATACAAACAATATTTCAGAAAATTATCAATATTGACAATACTTATCGAACTGATAGAATAAAATTAATTCGATAGAACTTATTTAGAGAAGGAGTGGGAACGAAAGCGGTCCCTCTGAAGATAAGTGTCATATATGATTTTTTTCGGCTATATGTCACTTTTAATTAAAAATGGCATATAGCTTTTTTATTTTTTTAATTTAAAGGAGGATGGACACAAATGGTAATATCAAAACGATTAGCAGCGATACCGGAAAGTTACTTCGGTAAAACAATGGGGCGTAAAGTTGAACATGGACCTCTTCCACTTATTAATATGGCAGTGGGTATTCCAGACGGAGAAACACCTAAAGGTATTGTTGACCACTTCGCAGAGGCTATACGTATACCGGAGAACCAGAAATACGGCGCCTTCCACGGTAAAGAATCTTTCAAAGAAGCCATCGTCAATTTTTATCAACGTCAATATGATGTCACGTTAGATAAAGATGAAGAAGTCTGCATTCTGTATGGTACAAAGAATGGGTTAGTCGCATTACCAACTTGTATCGTCAATCCTGGAGAAAATGTCTTATTACCTAACCCGGGTTATACAGATTATTTAGCAGGGGTCATGCTTGCAGATGCCAATCCAGTACCACTCAATTTAGATCCTCCAGATTACTTACCAGATTGGGACAAAGTAGACCCAGCAACATTAGACAATACTGCCCTCATTTATTTAACGTATCCAAACAACCCAACAGGCTCTACGGCGACGAAAGAAGTATTTGATGAAGCCATTCAGAAATTTACAGGCACACGCACTAAGATTGTTCACGACTTTGCCTACAGTGCTTTTGGATTTGACGCTAAGAACCCGAGTATTCTTGCTTCTGAACATGGCAAAGACGTTGCAATCGAAATCTTTTCATTATCGAAAGGATATAATATGTCAGGCTTCCGTGTAGGATTTGCAGTGGGTAATAAAGATATGATTCAAGCCCTTAAAAAATATCAAACGCATACTAATGCGGGGATGTTTGGTGCCTTACAAGATGCCGCAACCTATGCATTAAATCATTATGATGACTTTTTAGACCAACAGAATGAAACATTTAAACGTCGTCGCGATGCCTTCGAACAACGTTTAAGTGAAGCGAAGTTACCATTTGTGCATTCTAAAGGTGGTATCTATTCATGGCTTCAAACACCGCCTGGCTATGACAGTGAAACGTTCGAACACTATTTATTACAAGAACAATCAATTTTAGTAGCACCAGGTATTCCTTTTGGGGAGAATGGACGCCACTACGTCCGTATATCCTTAGCACTTAATGATGAACAATTAGCCGAAGCGGCAGAACGACTAGCCTCTTTATCACATTTATATCAAGACTAACAACTAAGAAGAAAAGAGATGAGACAGCATGACTAAAATTAAAATAATGAGTGTTCGAGACGAAGATATTCCATTTATCGAAGAATGGGCAACAGAAAATAAAGTCGAAGTAGAATTAAATAAAGCATTTTTAACGGAAGAGAACGTGGATAGCGTTCAAGGCTTTGATGGATTGTCTTTATCACAACAGCATCCTTTATCAGAAGAAGTATTTGCGAAGTTACAACAATACGGTATCAAACAAATTGCACAACGTAGCGCAGGGTTTGATATGTATGATTTAAATTTAGCTTCAAAATACAATATTATTGTGTCTAATGTTCCGTCGTATTCACCAAGTTCAATTGCTGAATTTGCGGTAACACAAGCGATTAATATTGTTAGAAATCAAAATGATATTCAACGTAAAGTACGTGCGCATGATTTTAGATGGGAACCTTCTATCTTATCTCGTTCAATTAGTGAATTAACTGTGGCGGTTATTGGTACGGGTCGCATTGGCTCGATTACTGCAAAGATATTCGCAAAAGGCTATAACAGTCGTGTTGTAGCGTATGATCCTTTTCCAAATGAACAGGTTGCACAATACGTAGAATATAAAAACACGTTAGAAGACGCACTGAAAGAAGCTGATATCGTTACGGTGCATATACCTGCGACGAAATACAATCATCATTTATTCGATGCATCCCGCTTCGCACAGTTCAAAGAGGGTGCTGTCTTTGTTAATGCAGCAAGAGGTTCCATCGTAGACACTAAAGCATTGCTCAGCGCTATTGATGAAGGTCATATTAAAGGTGCGGCACTGGATACCTACGAATATGAAAGAGGTTTATTCCCTGGCGATTATCGCGACAAAGCTTACGGTGATGCGCTATTAGATGAGTTGATTGCGCGAGAAGACATTCTTCTAACACCGCACATTGCCTTTTATACTGATGCAGCGGTGAAAAATTTAATCGTAGACGCATTAGACGCTACCATAGATGTATTAAAAACAGGCACTACTAAATTAAGAGTAAACTAATAAAAAATTCCTAGAGAGTAGCACCATAGCCTTCTCTCTAGGAGTCCTATACATCACTCATTAGAATTATGAATTATTTTACATCATAACCTTGATCTTCGATGGCATCTTTCAATTCTTTCATTGAAACTTTATTGTCATCGTAATCTACTCTAACTTCATTTTTATCTAAATCTACTTCAGCGCTTCTCACGCCATTAATTTTAGCTAATGCTGATTCAATAGCATTTCTGCAATGGTCACAACTCATACCATCTACTTTAATTACATCATTAATCATTTTACGTCACCTCCAAAAGCTTATTACATATATACCCATATTTTACTCCTTTTCAAAAGATGAAACAAAATAAAATAGAATTATATTAATGAAATACATTTATAATTTCATGCGTTTCAAACGTAATGCATTACTTACCACACTCACAGAACTTAACGCCATCGCTGCACCAGCAATCCACGGTGCTAATAAGCCCATAGCTGCAATCGGAATACCTGCCACATTATAACCGAACGCCCAGAATAAGTTCTGCTTAATATTACGAATCGTCTTATCACTCGCACGAATCGCTTTAGGAACTAAATGGATATCGCCACCAAGTATAGTGATATCAGCCGCTTCAATTGCTACTTCTGTTCCTGTACCCATCGCTATACCAATATCTGCTTTCACTAATGCAGGTGCATCATTAATCCCATCGCCAACCATCGCCACCTTATGATGGTCAGCTTGTAACTTGGCAATATGATCCGCTTTATCTTCCGGTAAGACATTCGCGATCACTTGGTCAATGCCAACCTCATCCGCAATCGCTCGCGCCGTACGTTCATTATCTCCAGTCAGCATCACCGTACGAATATGCATATCATTTAACTGTTGAATCGCTTCTTTCGCAGAAGCCTTTACCGTATCCGCAACCGCAATCATGCCTTTCAACTCACCGTCGTAAGCTACTAACATAACCGTTTGACCCTTCGCTTCAAGCGATTCCATCTTAGACAGCACATCACTTATATCAATGCCATTATCCATCAATAATTTACGATTGCCCACGTATAACGTTTTATTCTCAACCACCGCTTGCACCCCATGACCAGGCAACGTGCGGTAATCAGAAACCTCAATAGTGCTCACACCTTGTTCACGCGCATAACTGACAATCGCAGTAGCCAACGGGTGCTCAGAATTACTTTCAACAGATGCAATCAATGACAATATTTCTTTTGCTCCTTGGAAATAGGTTACCTCAGGCTTCCCATGTGTTAACGTACCCGTTTTATCAAACACCACCGTATCGACCTGGTGAGTACGTTCTACATATTCGCCACCTTTAAATAAAATACCATGTTCCGCAGCGCGACCAGTCCCAACCATAATAGATGTAGGTGTAGCAAGACCAAGCGCACATGGACAAGCAATTACCAACACAGAGATGGCTGCGACTAAGGCAGGTTCAAATTGTCCAGGATGAACAAATACAATCCAAATTAAAAACGTAAGGACTGCAATACCAATAACAATCGGCACAAAATAGCCAGAAATAATATCCGCTAAACGTTGAATAGGGGCTTTAGAACTTTGCGCATCTTCAACCACTTTAATAATGTTAGATAATGCAGTGTCTTTACCGACTTTTGTTGCTTTAATCGTAATCACGCCATTGGTATTAATCGTTGAACCAATCACCGTATCGTCGACTTGTTTATCAATCGGCATTGATTCACCAGTTAACATCGATTCATCTACAGCCGTTTCGCCTTTAATAATTTGTCCGTCTACCGGTATTTTCTCACCAGGTTTAATCAATAATGTATCGTTCACGTTAACCTGGTCTAAAGGTACCATCTGTTGAGTGCCATCACCTTTGACAATACGCGCTTCTTTCGCTTGTAAATTTAATAATTCACTTAACGCATTTGTCGTTTGTGATTTTGCGCGTGCTTCTAAATATTTTCCGAAAAGAATAAGCGTAATTAATACGGCACTCGTTTCAAAATATAGGTGGGGTGTGGTAGTGGTCCCCATTAGCCACTTAATCATTTCATAAAGACTATAAAAGTAAGCAGCACTTGTACCCAAAGCGACTAACACATCCATATTGGCGCCACCATTACGTAAATTCTTATACGCCCCTACATAAAATTGCCAACCAATAATAAATTGGATAGGGGTCGCTAAAATAAATTGAAACCAAGGATTCATTAAAATAGCAGGCAAGTGCATATTGAATAAATGAACAAACATCGTCATTAATAAAGGTAAAGAAAGAATCACAGAAATCATAAGCTTGTTACGTTTATGCTTCAATTCTCGTTCTTTACGTGACGTTTGATCTTCCTCGGTTTGTTTCGGTACAGCATCATAACCCAAATTTTGAATGCGACCAATCAATGTATCAACATCTGTTTGACCGGGATAATAATCAATCGCCGCCTGTTCGGTTGTTAAGTTTACGGTAGCTTGTTTTACGCCGGCAGTTTTATTTAACACCTTTTCAATACGGTTAGAACATGCGGCACAGGTCATGCCAGTAATATCTAATTCTGCTTTATCAGTGGCTACATCATAGCCTAACTTTTGAACAATCTCGACAAAATCATCCACTTTATATTCACTTGAATCATATTTAATATTAGCTTGTTCAGTTGTTAGATTGACTTGCGCATCAACATGATCCATTTTATTAAGACGCTTCTCTATTCTGTTAGAGCATGCGGCACAGGTCATGCCAATAATCGCTAACGTTGTTTTACTGTCTTGGCTCATTGTTGCACCTCCTCGAATGTTCATGTTTAATATACCCCCTAAGGGTATTTCAGTCAATGACTCTGTTTGTTCATTTTAAAAAATAAAAACACGCATGTCAGAAGGGGAATCTAACATACGTGTTATAAATAAAGCTGTATTTATTTTAGAAAAAATCTGATGGATTAAAGTGATCAAAATGTAAGTCTTTTAAATTATTGAAATCATAACTTGAAATCGTTTGAACAAATTGACCATTTCTTACTTCGTCGTAATAGTGATTGGCTTCATTAATAATATCGTGATCTTGGAACGTTTTTACAATACCAAGGATGATGAGCAATGTAATAATTCCTTTGAATATGCCTTTCATGTGTTATCGCACTCCTTGTCTTTCTCTCTTTTAGGACAAATTACTGAGGATAATTGATTTTCTCTTTAATTTAATCTTATTATATAAGGTTATTGAATAAATTTCATGCGTCCTTAGTACGGATTTACTATCATTCAAAAGTTGTAAACAAATTGAAGAAGGTAATACAAACTTTTTTAAGTTTAAATCTAATTTTCCTAAATAAAAAATAGAGAAATAATTGTTTTAAAAATTCAAGAAATGGGAACGGTTAAGTAAATAACAAAGGAGTGAGCATGAATGAACTTATTAGAATTTCATAAAAAAATAAAAGGCTATACTCAATCAGAACAACCTGGTAGCGAGAAGGATATGGATCCAAGACCAGTTTCAGAATTAGATGAATATAAAGCAGCAGGTAAATTAAAAGGGAAAGTAGCGCTTATTACTGGCGGTGACTCAGGTATTGGTCGCTCTGTCGCAATCTTATTTGCGAAAGAAGGCGCAAACGTTGCTATCGGTTACTATAATGAACATGAAGATGCTGAAGAAACAGTGAAGCGTCTTAAAGAAATCGGCGTAGAAGCAAAAGCTTATGCACATGATTTAAAAGATGCGCAACAATCTAAAGATTTAGTGGAAAATGTAGTGAAAGACTTTGGTGGATTAAATATCTTAGTCAATAATGGTGCAGTTCAATTTCCACAAGATGATTTCTTAGATATTACGCCAGAACAGTTCAAAGAAACATTTGATACAAATATCTTTGGTATGTTCTTCTTATCACAAGCTGCAGTGCCACACTTACATGAAAATGATACTATCATTAACACAACAAGTGTAACGGCTTATCGTGGCTCAGGTCATTTAATTGATTATTCTTCAACTAAAGGTGCGATTGTATCATTCACACGTTCATTAGCGACAACGTTAATGGATAAAAATATTCGTGTAAACGGCGTTGCACCGGGTCCAATTTATACGCCACTTATTCCATCAACATTTGATGAAGACAAAGTGGAAAACCAAGGTGGCGATACGCCAATGGGTAGACGTGGCCAACCTGCAGAATTAGCACCTGCATATGTCTTCTTAGCTACAAATGCTGATAGCTCTTATATTACTGGTCAAATTATCCATGTAAACGGCGGAGACTACATTACGTCATAATTATGGTAGTTTGAGTGCCTAGAAGTAATTTTACTTCTAGGCTTTTTTTAATGTCGTAATGAGTAAATAAAGTACTTTTCGTGCTAAATAAGTAAAGATTGTTTAAACTTTAACTAAATAAAAAAGTAGGTGAGATATATGACTGAAAAAGAAAAAATGCTAGCAAATCAATGGTATGATGCTAACTTTGATGAAGAATTAGACGCGGATCGTGTTCGCGCAAAAGATTTATGCTTCGAACTTAATCAAACACGTCCAAGTAATAAAGAAAAAAGAAAAGAAATACTAACAGAATTATTTGGATATGAAGCGGAGAATTTAGCACTAAATAGTCCGTTTGATACAGATTACGGTTGGAACGTGAAGCTAGGACGTAATGTCTTCGTAAATAGTAATTGTTATTTTATGGACGGTGGAGGTATCACTATTGGTAACGATGTCTTTATTGGTCCTTCATGTGGCTTTTATACCGCTCACCATCCACTTACATATAAAGAACGTAATAAAGGTCTTGAACTAGCACAGCCCATTACAATTGGTAATAACATTTGGTTTGGTGGAAATGTAGTAGTTACGCCTGGCGTCACTATTGGAGATGGTTCAGTTATTGCAGCGGGAAGTGTAGTAACGAAAGATGTGCCTGAGAATAGCTTAGTCGCTGGCGTCCCAGCTAAAGTGGTACGAACAATCACTGAAGAAGATGCTTCAACGATTAATGAGTAAAATTGATCCTTTCAGTTTTGTCTGAGGTTAATTAGACGATGATTGAAAGGTTTTTTATTTTCGAAAATAAGAGCGAGGACTTATAACAAGAATTAAATATATAATAAATAGTATAAATAAATGATATAATTAAAAAGATTAGGAACGATAGTGATATTGTCCTCCGAAACAAATTTCTAATAAATAATAAAGTGAATCATTACTTTAAAAACATCGAAAGAACTAAACAACTGAGAAAGGAAATGAAGTATGACACTTAAAAACTTTATAGTAAATCAAAGCCAACGAAAATTAAAATTTATTTCTGAACCTGTTAAAAGACAAAGAAAATCAGCTTATACGCGTAAAATAATGAAGTATGCTAAGTACTATGAAGATATTAAAGTGGATAATCATTCTATTTTATATCAAGTAAGAGACGGGAAAAGTATTACTGACAGTCCGTATGCAGTATTTAAATACTTAATTAATAACAAAAAATATAATAAATATACACACAAATGGGTAGTAGATTCTGAAGAAACATTGAACTATTATAAACAGAAATTGAACAAATACCGTAATGTTGAATTTGTCATTAAAGAATCTAATGACTATTTAAAAGCGTTAGTAGAATGTAAGTATTTATTTAATAATTCTACTTTTCCAGCTTATTTTATTAAAAAACCAAATCAAGTCTATATCAATACGTGGCATGGCACACCCTTAAAATATATGGGATTAGATATTGAAAATGGCTTACGAGGATCTCAAAATATTATTAAAAACTTCTTAGCAAGTGATTATTTAATTAGTCCTAATCAACATACGACTGAGATATTTAAAAGAGCATTTAAACTTGAAAATATTTATGGCGGGGAAATCTTAGAAATTGGTTATCCTCGAATTGATTTAACTTTAAAAACAAACCCTCAAACTATTATAGAAGAATTGAGAGCACACATAACTATAAGTGATGAAAAAATATTATTGTATTGTCCAACATGGAGAGGGGAAGATGTTGATAATCCTGAAGAAAGTTTAAAAAATATTGTTGAAGAAATAGAAAAGCTAAAAAATAATCTCGATTATCAAGTGCTCGTAAAAGTGCATCCATTTATATTTAAAGAAGCGAATAAAAACTCTCTGTTAAAACCATATCTCATTCCTGATTATTTCGATACAAATGAAATATTATCAGTGGTAGATTTAATGGTTACTGACTACTCAAGTATCTTTTTCGATTATCTAGTAACAGATCGTCCAATTATATTCTATACGCCAGATTATGAGGATTATAAAACATCGAGAGGAATGTATATTAATAGTGATGAACTACCTGGTCCTGTCATTCATACGATTGAAGATGTCGTTAAGAATATTAAAAATGAAACCTATAATTCAATATCGGTAAAAAATAAATATGCGCATTTTAAAAATACATATACGCATTTAGATAATGGAAAAGTTACTAAATATCTTGTTAAATTCCTTTTCAAAAATAAGAGAGTAAGTTCTAAGTCTAAAAAGTGTAATAAAAAGCGAATTTTAATCTATCCTGGTGGAATGAAAAATAACGGGATAACTTCTTCAGTAATCAACTTATTAGAAAATATAGATTACGATAAATATGATGTAACTATCTTTACAAATAGAAGTAATAACCAAGAGATTTTAAATAATATTAATAACGTCAATAAGAACGTGAGAATTATTTTAAGAGTAGGGCCATTAGCTGCATCATTAAAAGAAACGTATAAAGTGGATTTCGTTAAACAAAGAGGATTAAAAGGATCACTTGAGCGGTTTATTTATCCAAAGAATGTGTATGAACGAGAAATAAGAAAGGTGTTCGGTAACAGTCAATTTGATTATGCAATTGATTTCAGTGGCTATTCGATGTTCTGGGCAAATCTTATTCTAGCCACGAATACAAAACGTAAATTAGTTTATTTGCACAGTGATATTAAAGCAGATATGGAAAAAGTAATAAAAGGTGCTAGACCACATTATCAAAATATAAAAGGTATCATTTCGCTATATCCAAAGTTTAATAAACTAGTTTGTGTTTCTGAAGCCTCTAAAAAACAAAATAATGAAAAAATAAATATAAGAGCTTTAAATAAAAAATTTGCAGTCTCAAGAAATACAATTAATTTAACTAAAATTAAACAACAAATTGTAGATGATTCAGATCAATTTGAAAAAAATCATGAGCCTGTTTTAGTTAATATTGTCAATGGTAAAGTTAATTCAGTAGAGTTCAAAGATGAAGATTTTAAAATCGCATCAGTAGGTAGATTATCACCTGAAAAAGGCTTTGATTTATTAATTGAAGCGGTAGGTAAAGTAGTCAAACGATATCCAAATACAAAACTGTATATTATGGGTGAAGGTGTAGAAAGAAATAAATTAACTAAACTAATTAAAAAATTAAAACTAGAAAATCATGTCTACTTATTAGGACAAAGAAAAAATCCATTTTATATTATGAAACACTCAGATGTCTTTGCATTAACTTCTCACTACGAAGGACAATCTATGGTGTTGCTTGAAGCGTTAACACTAAAAATGAATATTTTAGCATCAGACATTGTAGCTAATAGATATGTGTTAAATGATGGGAATTACGGCGCTTTGGTTGACCATGATACAGATGACATAGCTAAACAAATAGAAGCGTTTATTGAAAAACAAAATAAAAAATACGATAAATTTGATGCTGAAGCATATAATCAATTAGCTATTGAAGAGTTTTATGCACTTTTAAAATAATAAGATTTAACCACGGTCAACGTAGATATACGATGACCGTGGTTTTATATTAGAAAGTAATTTTATTTTGATTATTATATGCCAAATAAGCTTTGATGCCTTCATCGATAGTATATTGAGGTGTATAGCCTAGTGCTTTAAGTGGCGTAATGTCAGCACAAGAATGCTTAATATCGCCAAGTCGTGGCGCTTTAAATGAATATGGAATGCTATATCCAAATCCCTTTTCAAACGCACTAAAGACCGCTTTTAAATTAGTTTGTGATCCAGTACCTACGTTATAAATTTGGCCATTAGTCTCAGAAGATTGAACGGTTAACCATAATGCAGAAATTAAATCATCAATATAGACAAAATCACGAGTTTGTTCGCCATCTCCGTAGAATGTGAATTCGGATTGGTGAGTAAATTTACTGTTCATAATAGATAACACACCCGAATAATCAGAATTTGGATTCTGTCTAGGGCCATAAATATTGAAGAATCTTAGACAAGTGCAAGGAACTTGATATAAATTATTATAAATTTTAGCGTATTGTTCTCCTGAAAATTTCTGAATCGCATATGGAGACAGTGGGAAAACTTTTGATTCAAAAACTGATTTTGGTAAATCAGGTAAATTACCATAAACTGCTGCTGAAGAAGCAAATATTAATTTTTTAATATTTGGATTCCATTTGCGTGTTGCTTCTAATAAATTGACTGTCGCTTCGATATTAACTTCATTAGAAAGCTGAGGTTTTTCTATTGTTTCAACCACGCTTACCATGGCTGCCAGATGAATAATATAATCAAATTGTTCTTTTTTAATTAAATGGGTTACAAAGTTATAATCAGTAATATCTTTAATATAAATATTTTCTCTTTTAACAAAAGGGATATTTTCTAAAAAGCCAGTGCTAAGGTTATCTATAACGTGTACGTCGATGTGTTCATTAATAAATTTTTCTGCCACATGAGAGCCAATAAAGCCTGCTCCCCCTGTAATTAATACTTTCATAAATATACTTCCTTTTCTCTAGATGTCGGTAATTTGTGCTAATTATATTATACTTCATTTTTATAAAATTATGAATTGAATATAAAATAATATTATTTTACAAAATGTAAATGTGGAGAAAAAGTGTCTATTAATTAGAGAAGTAAAACTTTTCAGAAAACTGAGTGTAAGCGATTGCAAAATATGGTAACTACATAGTAAAATGAAGGTAATGATACGGATTATCATTTCAAGTAAGGCAAGTTTTAGATCAAGTATTTTAAATTCTTACAAATACATAGGGGGTAATTAAGAATGGTAGTACCTTTCAAAAATGAACCTGGGATTGATTTTTCAGTACAAGAAAATGTGGAAAGATTTCAAAAAACATTAGAACAAGTTAAAAGTGAATTAGGTCAAACACTTCCAATCGTCATTGACGGGGAGCATATTACTAAAGATGATACATTCGATTCAATTAATCCAGCGAATACTTCTGAAGTCATCGCTAAAGTTTCAAAAGCCACAAAAGAAGACGTGGAAAAAGCATTTGAATCTTCAAATAAAGCGTATAAAGAATGGCGCAAATGGTCACATAGAGACCGTGCTGAATTATTATTACGTGTAGCAGCAATTATCCGTCGTCGTAAAGAAGAAATTTCTGCTGTAATGGTATATGAAGCAGGTAAACCATGGGATGAAGCGGTTGGAGACGTTGCAGAAGGTATTGATTTCCTTGAATATTATGCGCGTTCAATGATGGACTTAGCAGATGGTAAACCAGTCTTAGACCGTGAAGGCGAACACAATAGATACTTCTATAAACCTATTGGTACTGGTGTAACAATTCCACCTTGGAACTTCCCATTCGCAATTATGGCTGGTACAACAATGGCACCTGTAGTTGCAGGTAACACTGTCTTATTAAAACCAGCTGAAGATACGGTTTTAACAGCTTATAAATTAATCGAGATCTTAGAAGAGGCAGGTCTTCCTAAAGGGGTTGTAAACTTCGTACCTGGCGACCCTAAAGAAATCGGTGATTATTTAGTAGATTCAGTGCATACACACTTTGTAACATTTACAGGTTCACGTGCAACTGGTACACGTATCTATGAACGCAGTGCAGTTGTGCAAGAAGGTCAAACATTCTTAAAACGTGTTATCGCTGAAATGGGTGGTAAAGATGCCATCGTTGTAGATGAGAATATTGATACTGACTTAGCAGCTCAATCAATCGTAACATCTGCATTTGGCTTCTCAGGTCAAAAATGTTCAGCATGTTCACGTGCCATCGTACACAGCTCTGTATATGATGAAGTATTAGAAAAAGCAATTGAATTAACAAAAGATCTTACAGTAGGTAATACTGTAGATAATACATTTATGGGTCCTGTTATTAACAAAAAACAATTTGATAAAATTAAAAAATATATCGAAATTGGTGGTAAAGAAGGTAAAATTGAAATCGGTGGCGAAGCTGACGATTCAACAGGTTACTTCATTAAACCAACAATTATTTCAGGATTAAAATCTTCTGACCAAGTGATGCAAGAAGAAATTTTTGGTCCAGTAGTTGGCTTTACTAAATTTGATAATTTTGAAGAAGCAATCGAAATTGCGAATGATACAGATTACGGTTTAACAGGTGCAGTCATCACTAATAACCGTGAAAACTGGATTAAAGCAGTGAATGAATTCGATGTAGGTAACTTATACTTAAATCGTGGTTGTACTGCAGCAGTTGTAGGTTACCATCCATTCGGTGGTTTCAAAATGTCAGGTACAGATGCCAAAACTGGTAGCCCAGACTACTTATTAAACTTCTTAGAACAAAAAGTCGTTTCAGAAATGTTCTAATATAAATTTCAATATTATTGCCATACAAGGTTAAGAGTCATACTAAACTCTTACTTTGTATGGCATTTTTTATTTCTGACAATATAAATTAAATGAGCAATTAATATTGAAAATCATTTTCATTAAATCGACACACTTTTGAATTGAGAGATATTGTATAAAAGAAAAGCTAGGTATATGATATTTCTAATGATAATGATTATCAAATGAAATTGGAAAGCGTGATTTTATGCTAAACCTCACAAAAGGTATTAAAAATAGAGATTATAAAGTTGAAGAAATTAATATAAAAAATAAGAGCATGTTATACCGATTAAGTGCATTTGGATTAACAAAAGGCAGTACGATTAAAATTAAACAAAAATGTCTATTAAATGGACCTAGTGTAGTCGAAATAAATGGACAATATCTTAGTATCCGTCAACGCGATGCTCATCTTATTGTATTAGGGGAGTAAGCAATATGGATAATAGCTTTTGTATACTTGGTAATCCTAATGTTGGCAAAACCTCATTATTTAATGCATTAACAGGGTCATATGAATATGTAGGTAATTGGAGTGGCGTTACTGTTGAGAAAAAAATAGGTAAATTAAAACAAAATCTAGGAGAGTTAGTTGACTTACCTGGTTGTTATGATTTATCTCCTATTTCTAAAGATGAGAGTGTAGTTACTGATTATTTAATGAAATCATCATTTTCAGGCATGATTAATATTATTGATGCAAGCCAGTTAAAAAGAAATTTGCATCTAACTATACAATTATTAGAATTAAATAGTCCTATAATTATTGGCTTAAATATGATTGATGTTGCTACAAAAAGAGGCATCAAAATTGATTATGAGATGTTAATGAGAAAATTAAAAATCCCTGTTTTTCCAATAGTAGCAAGAAATTCTAAAGGCACAAACGATTTATTAAAGGAACTAAATTATTTAAAACCTGATGAAAGACAATTATTTAAAATTAAATACGAAGAAGATATTGAAAAGACAATTCAAGAAATTTGTACAATCATTCAAGAACACACTGATTATCCAACAGAGCGTTTACGTTTTATTGCTATTCAATATTTATTAGACAACTTAAAAATATCTCAAGAATTAGATTCTCAAATTTTAGAACAGTTAAAACCATTAAAAAATCAATTAAATAGTTTATCTGAAACTAATGTTCATGAACGTATTGCACAAACTAGAAATCAGTATATCGATATGCTATTAAAAGATGTAATTAACTATCCTCAAGAAGAAAGACAATTTTTAACTGAAAAAGTAGATAAAATTTTAATGAATAGATATTTGGGCATACCAATATTTTTAGGCATAATGTGGCTGATTTTCCAAACTACATTTACTTGGGTAGGTACGCCACTATCCGATCAGATGGATAGCTTTATTAGTAATCAATTAACAGATTGGATAAAAATATTAATGAGTCACTTGCACATATTACCATTTCTTCAAGATTTAATTACGGATGGTATTATTGCCGGTGTTGGTTCAGTTCTAGTGTTCGTTCCACAAATTGTGGTGCTATTCTTCTTCATTTCTCTTCTAGAAGATTCAGGATATATGGCAAGAATCGCAGTATTAATGGATCGAACGATGGAATCGATAGGATTGAGTGGTAAATCTTTCATCCCAATGATAATAGGGTTCGGTTGTAATGTTCCAAGCATTATGGCAGCCCGTAGCATTGAAAATGAAAAAGAGCGATTAATCACTATTTTAATAGCTCCTTTTATGTCATGTTCAGCTCGTTTACCTGTATATGCATTATTTGTTGGTATATTCTTTAAAAACTATCAATCTTTAGTGGTATTGAGTTTATATATTTTAGGTATTGTAGTCGCACTTATCGTCAGCACAATTTTAAATCGTTTTATTTTAAAAAATGAGGACGCAATTTTTATCGTTGAATTACCGACTTATCGCTTTCCTTCTATAAAAACTTTATGGAGAAGTACTTGGGAAAAAGCCAAAGGATTTGTAAGAAAAGCGGGTACTTTTATTTTTGGTGGGTCAGTTGTTATTTGGACTTTAAGTTACATTGGGCCTCATGGCGTGAATGTGAAAATAAATCAAAGCTTTATGCATATTTTGGGAGAAATGGTTGCGCCGTTAATTGCACCGCTAGGCTTTGGTAGTTGGCAAGCGGGAGCCACTTTGATTCCAGGTTTCTTAGCTAAAGAAGTCATTATTAGTTCTATGGCTATTCTTTATTCTTCAAGTGAAGATGGTCTTGTCAATGTTATACAACATCAATTCACACCGCTTTCAGCCTATGCATTTATGGTGTTTATTTTGCTTTATGTTCCATGTATTTCAACAGTAGCTACAATTCGTAAAGAAACATCTTCATGGAAATGGACTGGTTTTGGATTAGTTTATCCTATAGTGACAGCTTATGTTTTAACATTTTTATTTTATCAAATAAGTAAATTATTTATATAAGGGAGTCTTATCATGTATATCTTAATTAATTTAATTATAATTATAGCTATCATTAGCTATACGCTATTCACATTAATTAAATTCTTTAAACGTGCTAAACGTGGTAATTGTGGTAGTTGCAAATCAGATTGTCATTGCAATACGGATTCATTAAAAAAAGTTAATGATTATACAGCCACTCATCTAAAATAAAGAAATGCTTTTAATACAAAAAGAGAGCTGCTCTACTTTGAATAGAGTATCTCTCTTGTTTTTGTTTATTGTGGCATTTGAGAATAATCTTGACCATTTAACATCCAACGTACGCCATATTTGTCAGTAAATACGCCCATTTTACCGCCCCAGAATTGCTCTGCAAATGGTAATTCGATATTAAGTGATTCATGATCTTTAATTTTATTGTAGAATTGTTGTACTCTCTCTGAATCTTGTTGGTCGTTAACGTCGAAATCAATTAATAATGAGATACCATTATTAATAGTTGCTACACATCCAAATGAGTCTGAACAAAGAATTTTAACGCCTAGAACTTCGAATTCAGCATGCATTGTTGAATCTTCAACTTAATCCTTAGTCATTCCAAAATCTTCTGCTTGGTTTTCCCCGACTTTTATTCTATTAATCTTAATCGCACCAAACACGTTTTCATAATACTCAAGTGCATCTTTAGCTTTTTCAAATGACAAATATGGATGTAATTCAGTCATTTTCTTTCCCCTTTAAAAATTAATGGTTTACAAGAGTAATTTTAATGTGAAAGTCGATTTTCTACTTATTCCTTTGCTTTAATATTAACAAGCTTATGAAATAACTCATCCATTTCTTTTGGAGTAAGTGTGGCATTTTCATTTCGTTCCCAATCCAAAAAACTTGTTAAAACTGCGCCAAAGACATAAAAAACTAAGCTCGATGGTACTGAATCATCTATCGCAATTCGATGCATATTATCTTTAAATTCATTTTTCACAAATTCAATTAGATAAAGATGTCGCGCTTTCTCAAACTCTTTATCTCCCTGTTGCTTCAATTCAATACGTGAAATTTCCTCTCTATTGAAAGTGTCGGCTAAGATTTGAAAAGGGTTATTTAATCGCTCTTTAATATCTATGGAAAAGTAAGCATTATGCGTTAACTGTAACAGGTAATTTAATAATTCATATTTATCATAAAAATGTTTATAAAACGTCGTACGGTGTATTTGGGCATTTTCACAAATTTTATTCACAGAAATGTTAGAGAACATTTCTTTTTCAAGTAAGAGATATAAACTGCGAGTTAATGCCTTTTTAGTTTTAATCACTCTTAAATCTTTATCGTTCATGTTATATTCCCCCAACATGTACACAATATAAAAAAGTATAAAGTATTACATAATATATAATTATAAGTTATATTTATACACAAATAAAC
>NZ_PPRD01000134.1 GCF_002902575.1 Staphylococcus croceilyticus
TATGAATTCAAGCTTATTTAAAACTCTATTCACTCGGTTTTGCTTGGTAAAATCTATTTTACTTACTTATCTAGTTTTCAATGTACAACAAAATTACTTAATGGTGGGCCTGAGTGGACTCGAACCACCGACCTCACGCTTATCAGGCGTGCGCTCTAACCAGCTGAGCTACAGGCCCATTAAATATTAGAATGTAAAATAAACATTCAAAACTGAATACAATATGTCACGTTATTCCATCATCTCTACGAGATGTTCCGAATATATCCTTAGAAAGGAGGT
>NZ_PPRD01000135.1 GCF_002902575.1 Staphylococcus croceilyticus
CATAAAAAAAGAGACCTTACGGTCTCGATATCGGCTCATCGCATCCATACGATTTCATTGCCTGGCAACGTCCTACTCTAGCGGAACGTCAGTCTGCTACCATCGGCGCTAAGGAGCTTCCTTTACTTCGAGACAAGCGCTCGCATCTTGCTTCATTTTCTAAAATATCTTGCTCATTTAGCCCCACTAAATTCGCTTCGCTATTTTCTCAATTCATTAGCTTCAAACGCTTTCTCTTCGTAAAGCTAAATAA
>NZ_PPRD01000136.1 GCF_002902575.1 Staphylococcus croceilyticus
TTTTTCACTATAGAGAAATTTTCGTTTTTAGTTAAACAATTTTCACAATGTGTAGGTTGATAAGTAAGCTCTGCATAGTAAAACAGACTCTTTCGTCCTTTATATTTTTTCTCAGTCACTTCATCTGAAAAACTTAGATTTTTATCTTTAATTCTTAATGTATTTAATATAGACTTACACATAGGCGCATTACCTCTCTTTTTTATTTGGTGTGGTAGCTAATAATTATAGAGGTAATTGCGCTATTTTTGTATTCAAAACATAAAAATTGGACTGATGATTTTTAGTCATCAGT
>NZ_PPRD01000137.1 GCF_002902575.1 Staphylococcus croceilyticus
GCCTGTAGTCTTCTAAAGAAATTCTTAGATGAACATTCACTCATTCTGTTGTGATGCTTGCCTAGGGGGCTGGGTCGAGCCTCGGTCTTGTAAAGCAGTTCTTAGATAGATATTCCCTCGTTTCAGTTGTTTCGCTTTCCAGGGGTGCTGTCTCTAAAGCAGTTCTTAAATGGATCATCATTTCACTTAAGTTGAGACGCTTGCCTAGGGGCTGGGTCGAGCCTTGGTCTCGACACTCATCCTGCTCCCTCAGGCGTCGCTCAACTACGTTCCATTATCCATTTTAGAACTACTTACCTAAGTGCCATAGCAC
>NZ_PPRD01000138.1 GCF_002902575.1 Staphylococcus croceilyticus
GTAAACGACAAATATTAATTAAAGTGCCTAAAGTAACCGAAAGACCTACATATGTTTCACTCAAAAAACAACGTTTTTTATGTCGCCACTGTCACAGTACCTTTGTCGCTCAGTCTGAAATAGTAGATAAACATTGTGTGATTTCAAACAATACAAAAAAAGTAATCTTAGACAAAAGTGTTCAAGACCGTTCGGTCAAAT
>NZ_PPRD01000139.1 GCF_002902575.1 Staphylococcus croceilyticus
TAACAAGGTAGCCGTATCGGAAGGTGCGGCTGGATCACCTCCTTTCTAAGGATATATTCGGAACATCTCGTAGAGATGATGGAATAACATGACATATTGTATTCAGTTTTGAATGTTTATTTTAAACATTCAAAATAAATGATAATTGCATTAAGTATTATAATTTGATATAATATTCAATTGTGATTGTTAAAAATTAAAGTTATTATTTAAAGAAATCGTTTCTCAAACAATGGGGCGGTTAACTAAATAATAAAAATTGTACATTGAAAACTAGATAAGTAAGTAAATAGATTTTACCAAGCAAAACCGAGTGAATAGAGTTTTAAATAAGCTTGAATTCAT
>NZ_PPRD01000015.1 GCF_002902575.1 Staphylococcus croceilyticus
AATTATGATTAATTTGAATATATAAACTCATCTATATTAATAAATTTCATATTTTCGTAATTATAAGTAATACTTTACACCTATCAACTTCATTTTTCTCATATTATAATAAATAAAGTTATAATAAATGTATTTTCAAAATTTTAACAATAGGTGCGAGTCAATGTTTAACTTATTTATATTGTTACTAGAACGTGTAGGTTTAATTATTATCATTGCCTATATGTTGATGAATATTAATCATTTTAAAACGATGATGGGTGAACGTGAAAAGCTTCGTTCCCAATGGCAATTAACGATTATTTTCTCTCTTTTCGCGATTATTTCTAATTTCACAGGAATTGAGATTGAAAATGGCAAAATTATTTCTAGCAATATTTATTATCATTTGAATGATAATGCTTCGATGGCTAATACACGTGTGTTAACTATTGGTATGTCAGGTCTGATTGGCGGACCGTTTGTGGCTATTATTGTTGGTATTATATCTGGTTTATCACGTTTATTTATTGGTGGCGCAAATGCCTATACTTATTTAATCTCATCTGTATTTATTGCCTTAATATCAGGATTGTATGGTTACCGTACGATGCGTCGCTATACTTACCCTACTATGCTAGTTGGCGCAATCATAGGAGCATTAAATGAAGGTATTCAAATGATTTGTATTTTTGTTTTTGCTGATGACGCAACGGCTGCTTGGTCATTAGTTCAATTTATATCATTACCTATGATTTTAATTAACAGTATTGGTACCGCTATTTTCTTATCCATCATCTTATCGACACTTAAACAAGAAGAACAAACACGTGCGATACAAACCCATGATGTGTTAGAACTAGCGAATAAAACGTTGCCTTATTTTCGTTCTGGTTTGAACGAGAAATCAGCAAGACCAGTAGCTGAAATCATTTTAAAGTTAATGAAAGTGTCTGCCGTAGCGATTACTAATAAAACAGATATCCTAACACATGTGGGAGCTGGAAGTGATCATCATGTTGCGAAGAAAGAAATTATCACTCATTTATCTAAAGAAGTTATTCGCACTGGGCAATTGAAGGAAGCCCATTCAAAAGAAAGTATTGGTTGCAACAATCCAAATTGTCCTTTGACGGCTGCGATTGTTATCCCCCTTATGACAAATAATGAAATAGCTGGCACCTTAAAATTTTATTTTACTGAAGAACGTGACATCACAACTTCGACGAAACAACTCGCGCGTGGTTTGGCAGACATTTTCTCAAGTCAATTAGAACTTGGACAAGCTGAGATGCAAAGTAAACTCTTGCGCGATGCTGAAATTAAGTCATTACAAGCGCAAGTGAATCCACATTTCTTCTTCAATGCGATTAATACGATTTCGGCGCTTGTACGTATCGATAGTGAAAAGGCGCGCAAACTATTACTACATTTAAGTCAGTTCTTTCGATCAAACTTGCAAGGAGCGCGTAATAATACGATCACTTTAGAAAGAGAATTACAACAAGTAGAAGCATACTTATCATTAGAACAAGCAAGATTCCCTGACCGCTTTACGATTCATTATCATGTTGACCAAGATTGTAAAAATGTGTTAATTCCACCTTTCATTATTCAAATACTAGTTGAAAATGCAATTAAGCATGCCTTTAAGCATCGACGTAAAGATAACATCATTGAGGTCAATGCCCACTATGAGCAACAAGCGCTTAAAATTGCTGTGAGTGACAACGGAAATGGTATTGACGTAGAGAAATTACCATTGATTGGTCAAATGAGTGTCATGTCTGAAACAGGTACAGGAAGCGCACTGGAGAATTTGAACCGACGTTTAATTGGAATATATGGTTCTATCGCTCAACTTCATTTCAATTCTACTGATCAAGGCACTACTGTGAGTTGTCACATCCCTTATCACCATTTAAAGGAGGAAGACTAAGTGAAAACGCTAATTGTAGATGATGAACCCCTAGCGCGTAATGAATTACACTATTTATTAGACGAGTTGGGTGGATTTGAATTAATAGAAGAAGCTGAAAATATTGAAGAGACACTTGAAAAATTACTTTATGAAACGTATGACCTTGTCTTTCTTGATATTAATTTAATGGATGAAAGTGGCATTGATTTAGCTGGAAAAATTCAAAAAATGAAACAGGCCCCCTATATTATTTTTGCCACAGCGCATGATACCTTTGCTGTAAAAGCATTTGAACTTAACGCACTAGATTATATTTTAAAACCCTTTGAACAAGAACGTATCGCGCAAGCAGTTCAAAAAGTAAAACGTGCACTATTACTTCGTTCAAATACGACAGAATCGCCTGAATTCGCACAAAAAGAAAACCCTATGCCAAGTGATAAGTCAACTACCGCTTCACCATCTGTCATTCCTATCGAAGTCGATGAACGTATTTATGTGATTAACTTAGCAGACATCGTTGGTGTTTCAGTTAATAATGGTGTTACAACGATTTCTACGATCAAGAAGGATTATGAATCAACAGAACCGCTCAATTCTTATGATAAAAAGTTGCCAGAAGAACAATTCATTAAAATTCATCGTGCCACGATTATTAATAAGCAACATATCGATAGTGTAGAACAATGGTTTAACTACACTTATCAAGTAACTATGACAACTGGCATTAAATACCAAGTCAGTCGTTCTTATATGAAAGCGTTCAAACAAGAAATTGGTTTAAAATAAATACGTTTGCGTATTATCATACTAACTCTAAGCTTTTAATCCATGGAGAGCTTTCAATTCAGCTCGCTAATATGAGATTAAAAGCTTTTCTTTTTTACCTTAAAATTTCTGAAACGTAGCTATGTATTAACTCTTATTTAAAGTAGCTAACAACTTCATTTGCTCTATTGATAGTCACCTATCAAATAATGCATCTCACAACACATTTTTTGTAACTCGCCTTTCAATCTCCCAAAAGTAACCGCTTCAATAATAAACTGAACTTAAGAGAAAGAGAGAGAGGGAGCGAAAAACAATGAGTCAAGCAAAGACGCAAGAAACGCGTAATCACGGAAATGGCAAAGTTGAAAAAACATATAACTTTTTCCAACAAGCTTTAACCATTGCAGTCGTTTTATTAATTTCAAAAATTATTGAAAGCTTTATACCATTTCCAATGCCAGCATCGGTTATCGGACTAGTATTATTATTTATATTATTATGTACGGGAATTGTAAAATTGGGACAAGTTGAAAGTGTCGGTACAGCGCTAACTAATAACATTAGTTTCTTATTCGTACCAGCTGGGGTATCAGTTATTAATTCATTACCAATTTTAAGTCAACATCCGATTTTAATCTTATTATTAATCATTATTTCAACATTATTATTACTTATTTGTGTGGGATTTGTTTCACAGTTATTCGTTACAAAATCATTATTCCCATCTAAAGAACAAAATGAAAACACAAAACTTGGGGAGGGTAAATAATGGCAGAGCATTTAGGTATCACAACACCATATTTTGGGATATTAGTCTCACTCATTCCGTTTGTTATCGCACAATACTTTTATAAAAAGACAAATGGTTTCTTCTTACTTGCACCACTCTTCGTGGCAATGGTAGCAGGTATTGTTTTCTTAAAAGTTACAGGTATCAGCTATGAAAATTATAAAATTGGTGGCGACATCATCAACTTCTTCTTAGAACCTGCAACAATTAGTTTCGCGATTCCTTTATACAAAAAACGTGATGTATTAAAGAAATATTGGCTACAAATTTTTGGTGGTATCGCAATCGGTACATTAGTTGCTTTAATCTTAATTTATTTAGTAACAATCGTTTTCCGATTAGGAGATCAAATTGGTGCATCAATGTTACCACAAGCGGCTACAACAGCGATTGCCTTACCAGTTTCAGAAGGTATTGGTGGTGTTAAAGAATTAACATCATTAGCCGTTATTTTAAACGCAGTCGTGATTTCTGCATTAGGTACTAAAATCGTTAAATTATTTAAAATCTCTAACCCTATCGCACGTGGTTTAGCGTTAGGTACAAGCGGACATACATTAGGCGTTGCCGCAGCAAAAGAATTAGGGGAAACAGAAGAATCAATGGGAAGTATCGCAGTGGTTATCGTAGGTGTTATTATCGTAGCCATCGTACCTCCGTTAGCATCATTCTTATTCTAAAGTGACAATAATTAAATACTTAATTTAACAAAGAAAAGCGTTGATTAACAAGCAGTAGACTTCTCTACCACACTTGCTAATCAACGCTTTTTAATATGTTAGTTCACACTTTGAACTTGTTTATTCTTTTTACTTTTATGTGTTGGGTCTAATTTTCTTTCTAAACCGCGTAAACCTAAATCAATAATAATCGCAATTAAAGCAATAGGAATAGCCCCTGCTAAAATGAAAACCGTACCGTCTGTTGAGTTCGTACCACGAATGATGATATCACCAAGTGTAGGAGCACCAATAAATGAACCGATAGCCACAATACCAATAGCTACAACAAGTGCTATACGAATTCCTCCAATAATAACAGATAATGATAAAGGTAATTCAATCATGCGCATAATTTGATTACTTGTCATCCCCATACCTTTACCAGCATCTTTAATGTTGTAATCCACTTCCGTAATCCCAGTATACGTATTCTTAATAATAGGAAGTAACGCATATAAGAACACGGCTACAACTACTGTCGTTGGACCTAAGCCTAACGCCAACATTAAGATAGCTAACATAGCGATAGCAGGTACGGTTTGAATAATATTCGCTATCGTAATAACTGGCCACGCTAACTTAGAATAACGCGCAATAAGTATCCCTAATGGAATTCCAATAATGCACGCGAATAACACACCATAAATCGACATTAATAAATGTTTAAAAAATAACTCCATAAGATAGCCAAAGTTCAAGGTATAATATTCATAAAGTGAGCTTAATAAGTTACCTTTCATTATTTTTGACCACCCTTCTTATCATCTTCGAAATAGTTATGTTTTTTCACATACTCTTCAGCAATAACGGCAGGCTCTTTACCTTTACCATCTGCTTCATAATTTAATTTCTGCATCTCTTTTGTACTAATTTTACCTTCTAATTTCTTTAATGCTTTATCAATTTCTGGGTTATCTTTAACTAATTTCTCTGTCGCTAACGGACTACCATCATACGGTGGGAAGAACTTGCGATCATCTTTAAGAACCTTTAAATTATACGCTGCAATACGACCATCCGTTGAATAACCTACCGCCACGTCTAATTTCTTATTCTTTAATGCATCATACACTAAACCAATTTGCATTGGACGTGCACTCGCAAACTTAAAGCCATAATCTTTTTGGAATGCTGGATAGCCATCACCAGCACGGTTCATCCATTGCGTATCCATGCCCAAACGTAATTCATCTTTATATTTTTTCAAATCTGAGACCTTTTCCAAATGATATTTATCAGCAACTTCTTTAGTCACCATAAATGCATAAGTGTTGGCAAATCCAAATGAATTATAATATTTCTGATCATATTTCTTTTTGAAAAGTTTTTGCGACTCTGCCATCGCCTTTTTCGGATCTTTTGTAGGTGGTGCGTCTAAAACACTTGTCAATTCAGTTCCTGTATAACGTACCGCCGACATATTCACATCGCCACGTTGTAACGCATTATGTTGAATAATACTAGATCCTAAGTTACCTATAATCGTAGGTTTAATCTTATCATGTGTGTAATGTTCAATCATTAATTTCTCAATATTTGCCATGATCTTTGTTTCACTAGTTTCTGTTGCAGTGATTTTAACACTGTCTTTCGCATCGCCATCGCCTAGACCTGGTAATCCACATCCAGATAAAACTACGAGGGACAATGCCAGAAGTATGAAAGTTATTTTAAACTTTTTCATAAATTAAGAAATCCTCCCTTTTCAATTATCTAGATACTTTAAGTCCTTTAGGCACGGCCCACTTTTCAACTAAAGAAAGCAAGAAGTCTACAATTAAAGCTAAGCACGTTACAAGAATAGCAGCGCTAATAATCATTGGTGGTTCATATAAGTTTAGACCATTAAATACAAGGTCACCTAAACCACCTGCACCGACATAACTTGCTAGTGTCGCCCATGCAATAACGTATACACTTGATAAACGAATGCCACTAATAATTAACGGTAAAGCTAGTGGCAACTCTACATCCTTCATTAATTGAAATTTCGTCATACCCATACTCGTACCGGCTTGAATAATATTTTTATCAATATTTTGTACACCCAGTACGGTATTATTTAAAATTGGTAACAATACATAAATAAATAACGCGACAATCGCTGGTGTCTTACCTACACCAAAGATTGGAATCATAATTGCTAAAACGGCTAAAGTCGGTATCGTTTGAAGCACACCTGCAATCGTTAATACGATATTCGCAGTACGCTTAGTTTTAGATAATAAAATTCCTAATGGTACTGCTACGACAATCGCAAGTAATAACGCGATGACTGATATGTAAAAGTGTTCGATTGTTTTTGATACGAGTTGGCTTCCATATTCTTGGAAAAATTCTTTCATTAACGATCAACTCCTGAATCATGCGTATCATCTAAGTTCTCTGTATCAAAACGATCGATTACGTCTTTTTGTTTATGTGTCGCATCTTCATGTTGGTGTTGTGCTATTTCTTTTTTCTCTTGATTACCAATTTCATTCTCACGTTCTACATCATTCATATGTGAATCTGACAATTTCATTTCACCATCGCCTTCGCCCCAAATTGAGTCGTATACGATATCTACTAAATTAGCACGTGTTATTAGACCAATTAACGTATTATCGTTGTCGACAACTGGAACGTTTCTCACATTTCGTTTAAGAATGGTACGAACAGAGTCTTGCAATTTTGAATCTATATGTACTTTATAAACATCACGTTGCATTGTATCGATAAGTTCTTTTCTTTGGCGTAAACCTTGATTAATATCCTCAATATCTAAGAAACCTAATAAGCGATTATGATTATTCACCACAAAGATAGTGTCGACACGTTTTTGTCTCATAATATTAACTGCATCATTCAATGAATCATCTGCTTTAACAGTCACAGGGGTAATCATCGCATCTTCAACTGTTCTCATATTAGGGCGGTCTTGAATCAGTCTATTTTGTCCAATAAACTCTTTAACGAAATCATTCGCTGGATTTCTTAAAATATTATCTGGCGTATCATATTGCACAATTTTACCTTGTGACATAATACATATGCGGTCTGCCAATTTAATCGCTTCGTCCATGTCATGCGTTACAAATATGAAAGTTTTCCCTAACTTTTGTTGTAATTCTTTTACTAAATCTTGTAGAGTGTCTCTTGTAATAGGATCCAATGCACCAAACGGTTCATCCATTAAGATAATATCTTGTTCAGCTGCTAATGCACGTACAACCCCTATACGTTGTTGTTGACCACCTGATAATTCAGAGGGATATCGATCCAAATAATCTTCAGGTAAATCCACTAACTTGATTAATTCCTTCGCTTTCGCATCCTTCTTTTCTTTAGACCATTTTAAAAGTTTCGGTACTAACACAATGTTTTCACGAATCGTCATGTGTGGCATAAGCCCAATTTGTTGAATTACGTAACCAATACTGCGTCGCAATTCTACTGGATTCATGCTTCGCACATTCTTCCCATTCATTTCAATAGTTCCTTCAGTAGCTTCAATCATGCGGTTAATCATTCGTAAAGCTGTCGTTTTACCACTACCACTTGTCCCAATAAAAGCAATAAATTCCCCAGATTCAATATCTAATGAAATATTATCTACCGCTTTTTTATTCCCTGAATAAATCTTGGTTAAGTTTTTAATACTTAGCGTCATTAACTTTCTCCTTCCTAATTTAACCCTGAAGAAAAAGAAACGAACAAAAAAAGGCCATTAGTCCCATTGTTAAACAAATGTGTTATAAGTTAAACAAGGGTCTCATGACCTTTGTTTCATAAAATTTTAGTAAATTCAATTTCTATGAAATTCGTTAACTTTTCGTCATTTATTACTATATACCCTATATAAT
>NZ_PPRD01000140.1 GCF_002902575.1 Staphylococcus croceilyticus
GCGCTATAATTACCCATATTACCCATTATACATATAACAAATATATATTTCTAGAACGCATAATATCTTTTTAGTATATATAAAGATTTAGAGTTATTTATATAAATAGAATTAATGCAACTTATATAATAATTTAAAAATCATTTTTACTGCCGTTAAGTCCTGGTTCTCGCTATTTCCAAGTGTCTTCTGGCATCACACATTCTGATTTACGTGCGCGAGATACATATGGATTCCCTTTGACTGTATATCTTAAAGGCTTGTGCGTCCATTCGCCTTTATTAGGAATGCCAATTCTTGCACTTTCTTCAATTTCACGGGGATATTTTCTATTCTTTACATCAATTGATAAACGACATTCATTAATAGTCGAGCCATCAATTGCACGTGGGATGTTAAAGGCTTTCGTCCATTTCCCAGGACCATTCGTCACTTCATAACCTTTTTTATTACGATTTTTAATCATCGCTTCAATACCATCTTCTGGCTCCACAGCGCGAATCAATACACCTTCAGGCACGCCTTCCGTACGCGTTACAAAGTTAATTAATAAATGCGTATGCATGACATGACCGTAGATTGTGCCTCCACGCTTATACAGTGAGGTCACTTTAGGCGTTTGCTTGCCTCCAAATCCATGTGCAGCTCGATCATCAAAGCCTAAGTATGCTTCAGTTTCTACAATATAACCGCTATAAGTTTGGTTATTATCTTGGTAAATAATCTTAACACCTAATAATGCTTTAGCAGTTTCTGTCGTAGGTTTAGATACGAAATCCACAATTATTCCTTCTTTCTATCTTTTTGAAAATGTTGAGTTGTCAATTTAAGTGCAACAACTCAGAATTTAAAATTTCATAAGACGTCTTCCAATTAAGACACTTTCTAGGACGATG
>NZ_PPRD01000141.1 GCF_002902575.1 Staphylococcus croceilyticus
ATGAATTCAAGCTTATTTAAAACTCTATTCACTCGGTTTTGCTTGGTAAAATCTATTTACTTACTTATCTAGTTTTCAATGTACAATTAATTATCTTAAATAATGGTGGAGACTAGCGGGATCGAACCGCTGACCTCCTGCGTGCAAAGCAGGCGCTCTCCCAGCTGAGCTAAGCCCCCAATATTCATTATATTTAATGGTGGGCCTGAGTGGACTCGAACCACCGACCTCACGCTTATCAGGCGTGCGCTCTAACCAGCTGAGCTACAGGCCCATTAAATGAAAGAATATTTATTATAAACATTCAAAACTGAATACAATATGTCACATTATTCCATCATCTCTACGAGATGTTCCGAATATATCCTTAGAAAGGAGGTGATCCAGCCGCACCTTCCGATACGGCTACCTTGTTAC
>NZ_PPRD01000142.1 GCF_002902575.1 Staphylococcus croceilyticus
TATGAATTCAAGCTTATTTAAAACTCTATTCACTCGGTTTTGCTTGGTAAAATCTATTTTACTTACTTATCTAGTTTTCAATGTACAATCTTTTATTATTTAGTCAATCGTTTTCATACTTCTTCGTTATCACAAATTTAAATGCTCATTTACGAAAGTAAACTGCGCTTTAAATTCGTTCAACTCATCGTCTGAGAAACGATTTCTTTAAATAATATTTTTTTAACAATCACAATTGAATATTATAACAAATTATAATACTTAATGCAATTATCATTTATTTTGAATGTTTAAAATAAACATTCAAAACTGAATACAATATGTCACGTTATTCCATCATCTCTACGAGATGTTCCGAATATATCCTTAGAAAGGAGGT
>NZ_PPRD01000143.1 GCF_002902575.1 Staphylococcus croceilyticus
TAGTTGGACTGACGTTCCGCTAGAGTAGGACGTTGCCAGGCAATACCGAGACCGTAAGGTCTCTTTTTTTATGTCTAAAATTTATTTTTATAGAACATATTTACGTTTATTTAGCTTTACGAAGAGAAAGCGTTTGAAGCTAATGAATTGAGAAAATAGCGAAGCGAATTTAGTGGGGCTAAATGAGCAAGATATTTTAGAAAATGAAGCAAGATGCGAGCGCTTGTCTCGAAGTAAAGGAAGCTCCTTAGCGCCGATGGTAGCAGACTGACGTTCCGCTAGAGTAGGACGTTGCCAGGCAATACTGAGACTGTAAGGTCTCTTTTTTTATGCCTAAAATTTAATTTATAGAACATATTTACGTTTATTTAGCTTTACGAAGAGAAAACGATTGAAGCTGATGAATTGAGAAAATAGCGAAGCGAATTTAGTAGGGCTAAATGAGCAAGATATTTTAGAAAATGAAGCAAGATGCGAACGATTGTCTCGAAGTAAAGGAAGCTCCTTAGCGCCGATGGTAGCAGACTGACGTTCCGCTAGAGTAGGACGTTGCCAGGCAATGAAATCGTATGGATGCGATGAGCCGATATCGAGACCGTAAGGTCTCTTTTTTTATGCCAAAAATTTAATTTATAGAACATATTTACGTTTATTTAGCTTTGCGAAGAGAAAGCGTTTGAAGCTAATGAATTGAGGAAAGAGAACAGCGAGTTTAGTTAGACTAAATGAGCAATATTACTAGACAATACTGAGACCGAAAGGTCTCTTTTTTTGCTTAAAAAGAGTATCAAGTCATTGGTAAACGATTCTTAAACTATAGTTAAAGTATTAGTGAATGAAAATTAATTATAAGTGTATAAAATAGTTCTATTTACTAGTTATTTCAAGAAGACGAGATATTTTTAAGAAATGTTGACAGACTGATTATATTTTCAAAAATTTTATAAAAATAAAATAATATTTGTATTGATTTAAGTGCTAGTAGATAGTATTCTATCTATGAGTATGGAGAAATAAAGAAATAGCCTCACAATAGTATATTAATAAGGAGAAAAGAAATAATTGAATAGAAATAACAACAAGAATAACTTCTTTCAACCGAATATCCAAAATAAGTATTCGATCAGAAAATTTTCAGTAGGAATCGCATCAATTTTAGTGGGATCTTTTCTAGTATTTGGGGTTAATAATGAGGCACATGCAGCCGAAGTAAAAGATGAAGTAAAAGATAATGTTAATACTTCTGATAAACAAAATAAAGATGAAAACAACAAATTGCCTTCAACAAATTTAGATAATGATAAGGCTGAATCGCTTCAAGTTAATAATGGTAAAAAGAATATCTCTCAAAACGATGATAAAGTTGATAATGTAGCAACAAGTAATGAAGAGTTAGACATTTCTAAAAATAGTAAATTACAGAAAAATGAACAAAAGGCTGATAATAACGATAAAACGTCAATAAATAAAAACACTCAACAAGTTGATATTAGTCAATCGTTTGAAAATGAACCGGATAAGAAGCAAGTTAAGAGTGATAGTAAAATTGTAGAAAATGACAAGACCTCAGATATTGATAAAAATGTTAAAAATAAACAAACTGAGCCTAATAATATAACTACAGTTGATTCAACTAAAGTTGTTAAAAAACGTGTTAGACGTGATATCAGTACATCAGATGATCAATTAGCAGGGGATTTTGTATTTAGTGGCACAAGTTCTTCTGATAAAAGATACAATATTACTTCTGATTTAATCAATAATCGCCATGAAACTAATACTTCATTTTCATTTACAGGTTCTGGTCATGGAGCTATTAGCAATGGGAAGTTAGTTTATGAGGCACCTAAAAAATTTATTATGACTGCGCCTACTTTCTCTAATTCAGAATATGTTACGAAGAAAACTGATTTATCAGACAATGATATGTGGCGATATCAATTTGATTTAAGACCTATTGCGGGTACCTCTGCTGGACAAATCAATGTTAATCAAATTATTGGGGGTATGATTTGGACAGGACCGGGAGATGGGGATGTAGTTACCTCAACAATGAAAATGTATCAAGGGGATACATTAGTTGCAACAAAACAAACTAATGCAACCTTTGATAATGTTAAAGGTGGTTTATATGTGGACCGTGGACAGCCAGCTCCTACATCAGTTTGGCAGATAACACCTAAAATTCTTGCAAGTACATCACCAACCATTGGTGTCATAAAAACCGATGGTACTGTCTCAGATAAATCTGATAACTATCGTTATCAAGTTCCATTACCAAGTGATAACTGGTTCTTAGAAAATCGTGATGATGCGATTACTCCTAGATATTATAGTCGTTACACTGATTTTAAATATAATATACAAAATATACCTAACTGGCTTGAACTTGATACAGAAGCTCCTAGTAATCAGTTTTGGACTCAAGATGCTGATGGCATACATATGCATTTAACTGAAGGACAAAAGTTACCATTTGTGGGATATCGTCCAGTTTTAAAGCTGAAAAAATCTGCACTTACGCCGGAAGTTCTTCAACAGTTTAAGAATGATGGCTTTATTAAAGTTAATATGAATTGGCAAACAGTAGGTCGCTTACCTAATGGACAAGATTATACTCAAAATGTACCTGATCCAGAAGGTATTAAATTTAAAATGATTGACGAAGCAGGAAAAGCAACAGATAAAATTTATTTTGCTGCTACTCGTACATTAGAACCATCACGTTTATTTACAAAAGCCGACCATATGCATGAACAATTTAGAATTACTAAATACATTACAAATCGTGACCAATCTAATAAATACGCACCATCATACATGCATTCTATACAGTTGCCACCGGGGCAAGATGGTGACTATTTCACATCTTTAACTTGGCCACTTGAAAGAATGCATTATAACAATGGATCAGGAGATAAAAATGCTACTAAAGGTATTACCTTTAAGTCTCCGTTTATCCTTTATGGTGTTAACAATGATGGTACAACAACCAAGCTTGCTGAATGGTCAGAACTTAATAATGATAACAAAACGTATGATTTTGGAGATACTAAATATAATCATCTTATTTTGCAAACACCAGTAATTAGAGATACTGTTTCTCCTGATAGTGATCAACAAAAGGATATCTATGAATGGAACGCAGAGTTAACTTATGCTGTAGATCAACATAGATGGGAAACTGCAGCTAAAGATGATAATATTAGACAAATGCAAAATGGAATCATTATTGATCAAGTACCACAAAATACACTCGAAGCAGCAAGTGCAATTCCAACTCGTAGTTTGTCAGGTTATTTATTAAATGGAGGATTCTCTTATATTCACACTAAAGATGGATTCCCTCATATATTAACAAGTCCTGTTGTCAAAAATACGAATGGGTCTTCTGGAAATTTACTAAATTACAATGATAAAGCTAATGTATTTGTTAAAGCAAATACAAAAGATTATATGAAATATTTAAGTAAGGACCTTTTAGATAACAGTTCTGACATTGTAGATGATAAATTAGATAATATTAAAAATGTATATTTATCACTAAGTGTTCCAGATGGTACAGCACTTGGTAATGTAAGATCATGGACTAATAATAAACTTATACGAACTTCAGCTTGGTGGAATGACGCGTTTTATGAAACTACTAATGGAAGTAAATTAAAAACTAGACCTGTTATGGATCCAGTGAAAGTCATTAAAAATTATAAGAATAGTGGTAGAACACTGTATATTTATAAAGCGCCAGAGGGATATGCTTGGAACGAATCTGAAAAAAATGCGACAACAGCTCGTAGTTCTTTAACTCAAGAAACACCTGAAATTACATTTGATATTTATAATAGAGGAACATTACCAAATGGTACGTACTCAATTCGTTATGCTACAATATGGGATAAAAACTCAGAAATTGTTCGTCCTACGAATGACCAGTCATTAACGCAAAATCAACTTGAATTATCTGATGTAATTACAGACGATTTAAGTACAAATGAAAAATATGTCTCAGTGATAGATATACCGTTTAAAATTGCTCTTGCTAAAGAATTTGCATCAACCTTGACTATTGGTAAAGATTCCGATAATAGTTTTGATAAATCTCAAGTAGATGTAAATTTAGGAGATAGTGTCAATTTACAAACTAATACAGTCAACTTTACCAATAGCGATGGGGTAATAAAAGAATTAGTAGTTACCATACCAAAAGATAATGTAAAGACGAATTTAACTGCTTTAGTGCCAGATACTGCAAAATATCGAGTAGTTTATACTACCGATAGTGATGTCCAACATGGAAGCTATACATCTAACCCAACTGATTTAACTAAAGTTACTGCTGTAAAATATGTATTTGATACGCCCCTAGTATTGAAAAAAGGGGAAAATTTCCAAACTAATGTACGTGTAACTGTACCACCTGATGCACCTATCTTAACTAAGTCACATGCTCAAATATTTTCACGTGGTGTAGATAATTCATGGTTAGCAGGTAATAAAGTTGAATTAGAAACGGAAGATAATAGAGGAACATTAGTAGTTAGTTATACAGATGAAACAGGTAATGTTATTCAAAGTCCAACTACGTCTCAAGGCCCTAAAAATACAGAATATCAAGCAAGTGTTCCTCAATTAATTAACAATCAAAATCGACACTATAGATTTGTGAAAGTTGATAAACAAATGGATTCAATTTTGGGACAATATGTCAAAGCTCAAACGAAAAAAGTTCATTTGATATATACTGAAGTCTTTGAAGGTAATGTAATTGCTGATTTTAAAACAACAGATGGGGAAGTTTTAAGTCCACAAGTTACTGTGGCTGATCATGAAATCGATGGAATAAGCTATACAACAACACCAGCTACAATACCTAATCGAGTAAGTTATGAAACAAATGAAACTGGACCTGTTAGAAAGACTATAAGCTATCGCTTAACAGCAACACCTGATAACCAAACAGGAACAGTCGTTGGTAACCAAACTATTGAAGTGCATTATGTGTATGAACCTGTAGTGCTTTATGAACAAATACCGAATGAGGCACCACAAGTAGAGATACCAGAATTACAAGTGACGCGATATGTTGATACCGAAGGTAATGAAATTAAAGATACAGAAGAAGGCACACAACAACCACCAGGTA
>NZ_PPRD01000144.1 GCF_002902575.1 Staphylococcus croceilyticus
CAGATACAGACCATATTCATAATCATATTGTCGTTAATTCAGTTGATTTAGAAACTGGTAAGAAATTCAATAACAATAAAAAAGCATTGCATGATATTCGACGAGCTAATGACGACTTATGTCGAGAACATGGCTTAAGTGTGCCAGAACGTGATACTGCAAAATTGCGATATACACAAGCTGAAAAAGCATTGATAGAAAAAGGTAAAACCTCTTGGAAAGATGAGTTACGTGAAGAAATTGAAAATGCAAAAGCTCATACAAGCAATTTTAAGCGCTTTTCAGAGCATTTAGAAGAAAAAGGTATCTCATTTAAGGTGAGAGGTAAGAATGTCTCATATAAGCCTGAGAACGTTAATAAATGGGTGCGTGGTAAAACACTGGGCCAAGATTACGATAAGGAGGCGTTAGAAATTGAATTTGAAAAGAGAACTAAACAACAACAACGAAAAGACAAACTCGAACGTACCAAACCAAAT
>NZ_PPRD01000145.1:0-58201 GCF_002902575.1 Staphylococcus croceilyticus
ATCAAATATATTTTATACTAATTTTAGAAAATATAAATATAAATTTTTGTAAATTTTTCTAGTATTTATATTTTACATATTATTGAAGATTAAAAAGCGTAGGTCTGCTTAATTTTCAATAATAAAAAAGAAGCCAGTAAATGAATTTGTAAAAAACTCATTTACTGGCTATCTCTTCAACATAATAGTCTAGGCTCTGCCCTTGGAACCTTTAAATTCTATTCAACTGAGAATAAATATTGATAAATAGGTTGGCCACCATCATGTTCTTCC
Source organism: Staphylococcus croceilyticus (assembly GCF_002902575.1). GTDB lineage: Bacteria > Bacillota > Bacilli > Staphylococcales > Staphylococcaceae > Staphylococcus > Staphylococcus croceilyticus. The sequence goes on from NZ_PPRD01000145.1 coordinate 274, forward strand.
ACTTCAACATCTGGATATTCTGCTTCAACCCATTCTACTAATTGGCTTGTCATGTCTTCACTAGCTTCTTCACCAGCGATAACTGTTAAAATTTCGCTATCTTCATTTAATAATTCAGATAGTAGGCCTTTAATCGTTGCAAATTCATCTGCATTACTAGTAACAATTTTACTTTCTGCTAAGCCCATAAATTCATCTTTTTTAATTTCTACACCGTCAATTTTAGTATCTCTCACTGCAAAAGTGATTGAACCAGATTTCACTGTTTCAAGAGCAGTAGTCATGTGAGATTGGTTCTCTTCCAATGTAGATGATGGATCATATTGGAAAAGTGCAGCAATACCTTGAGGAATAGATGTCGTTGGAATGACAACAGTATCTGCTTCGACTAATTCAGCTGCTTGATCACTCGACATTCTGATATTCTTATTATTTGGAAGAATAATCGCACGTTGACATTGAGATTGTTCAATGACTTTTACAATATCTTCAGTCGATGGATTCATTGTTTGTCCGCCACTAATAATATGTGTTGCGCCCATTGAAGTAAATAATTCTGAAATGCCTTCACCCATAGAAATCGCAATAATAGCTGTTTCTACTGTTTTAGGTGCTTCATCTTTATCCGTGTGTTGATTTTGTTGTTCTTTACGGATAACTTCACGATGTTGTTCACGCATATTTTCAACTTTTAATTTAATTAATTCACCATATTGTTGACCATAATTAAATACTTCACCTGGTGTTTCAGTATGTACGTGAACTTTAACGATTTCTTCATCATTAATAACAAGTAAAGAATCGCCAAATTGGCTCATATCATTTCTAAATTCTTGTTCATCAAATTCTTTTTTATCTTTTCCAAAGCGGACCATCATTTCAGTGCAATAGCCGTATTTAATATCTTCAGTATTAATGACACCATGGAAATCGTGTTCTTCATGAACTAAGTCATCTGTGTCTAATTTAGGTTTCTTAGCTTCAACTGTTTCACCTTTAAGACCTTTTAGGAAACCTTCGTAAACGCATAATAAACCTTTACCGCCACTATCCACAACGCCTACTTCTTTTAATACAGCTAATAAATTCGGAGTATTATTTAGTGATTTTTCAGCTTCTGCAATTGTGTATTCCATTAATTCAACACAATCGTCTGTTTCTTCAGCTTTATTGATAGCCGCATTAGCTGCGTCTTTAGCAACAGTAAGGATAGTTCCTTCTACAGGCTTCATTACCGCTTTGTAAGCAGTATCTACACCTGCTTGGAAACTGCTTGCTAATTGTTGCGCATTGATTTGTTGTTCTTGTTCAATATTTTTACAAAAACCTCTAAATAATTGAGATAAAATAACGCCTGAATTACCACGAGCGCCCATTAATAAACCTTTAGAAAATGTTTTACCTAGTTCACCAATACTATTTGATAAATTATTCTCAACTTCTTCACGCCCTGAAGTGATAGTTAAGTTCATATTTGTTCCTGTATCGCCATCTGGAACAGGATAAACATTTAGGGAATCCACTAAATCTGCGTTATTAGATAAATTTTGTGCCCCTTGTATAATCATATCGGCAAATAATTTACCGTTAATTGTGCTAATCATCGTGCTTTGTCCTCCTATACCTTCTTGCCCTTGTGATTAAGTCGTACGCCTTGTACAAAAATATTAATTGAATTTACTTTAACATTTAATGAATGTTCAAGTGTGTATTTTACAGATGATTGAACATTATTAGCTACTTCAGAAATTTTTACACCATAGCTCACGATAATATACATATCGATATCAATCACGCCATTGTTTTCTTTTACAATAATACCTTTAGCATAATTTTCATGGCCTAAGATTTCAGCAATGCCATCTCTTACTTGTTGTCTAGATGCCATACCTACTATTCCATAACTTTCAACTGCTTTACTGCCTACCACTGATGCGATTACTTCATTTGAAATATCTATTTTGCCATAGTCGTTTGAGATTTCAATAGTCATCTTCCTATTCCTCCTGAATTATGGTTAAAATGACGTTAACTTTAAAGAAACTACACTAAGATTATAGATAACTTTATGCGTCGTTTATCATATGTATACCCTATCTATAATCAATATTTTATTTAAATAGTGAAAAACACTATTGGTTCATACTCAAATAATATAATTATTAGAGATGTATTACATAACTCCTCAGCTTACAATTATACCATAATTTAAGGATTTCAAAACATTTTAAGTTAAATTACATTTTATTTTATTGCTTTCAATTTTCATATATGGTATCTTATTAAAGTATATAAGTAGTCAAGTGTATTTATATTTATTAAAGGAGGTACTTTGATGGGTAAACAATGTTTCGTAACAGGTCGTAAAGCATCGACTGGTAACAATCGTTCACACGCTTTAAATGCGAACAAACGTAGATTTAATGCTAACCTTCAAAAAGTTAGAATTTTAGTTGACGGAAAACCTAAAAAAGTTTGGGTTTCTGCGCGTGCTTTAAAATCTGGTAAAGTTACTAGAGTTTAATAAATATAATGCACAAAAAATGCCTTCATATGTGGTGAAGGCATTTTTTTATGTCTAAATTTGATTATGATGAAACGTTAGCGTTACAAATCTTTACTTCTCATTTGTAGTACTTGGCCATTTTCAACATTGATATGCGCAATTGGCTCCTCTACTTCATTAGAAATAGTTAATGTAGAACCAATTTCTAAATGTTGTTGTTTAAGGTTATATTTAAATCCTTTTAACGTTAAAGTAACTTCCCCATTTACTGGGATAAAAGATACGTATTTGTAATTAGCAGACTTTTCAATCGTATGTATACCGCTATTTAATAATTGAATTTCATTTTGCTGATCAACTACGACTAATTTGATTTGTTTGTCAGAATACATAGGTTTTAACAAAATTTGAAGCATTCCCATAAAGTGATCTAAACGACCGCCAGTTGCTCCAAAAATATAAATTTCATTATAGCCTCGTTGTACTGCTTCTTCGACACCAAGTGCTAAATCAGTATCATCTTTTTCAGCTTTAACTGGATGAATATCAAGCGTTTCTTTTAAACGATTTCTTTCCTCTTCTGTTACTGAATCGAAGTCTCCTACTGTAAATTTAGGAGTAATTTGATGATTAGTAAGTATTAAAGTACCTCTATCGATACCACCCCAGTGTAAGTCTTGTGCATTATTAAATATATCTTGAGGTAAATGTCTGTCTCCACAAAGTAAATTGATTCTCATTTCAATCAACCTTTCAAACGTTGTGTAACTTTTTTATAATCATCTTGTTTAAAGAAATAAGATCCAGTTACAAACATAGTGGCACCATTCTCTGCACATAGTCCAATTGTTTCATCATTAATTCCACCATCAACTTCAATATCGAAATGCAATTCAGATGATTCTCTTATATCACGTAATAATCTCACTTTAGTAGCACAAGCTTCTATAAATGACTGTCCGCCGAACCCTGGGTTTACTGTCATAATTAATACGTAATCAACCATTTCTAAAATAGGCATCAATGCTTCTACTGGTGTGCCAGGATTAATAACTACGCCAGCTTTTTTACCAGCATTTTTAATCATTTGTAAAGCACGATGAATATGAGGCGTTGCTTCAACATGGATTGAAATCATATCAGCGCCATGTTCCGCAAACGTTTCAATATATTGTTCAGGGTTCTCAATCATTAAATGTACGTCAATTGGAAGTTGAGTAGCACTACGTACGGCATCTAAAATAGGCAATCCGATAGAAATATTAGGAACAAATTGTCCATCCATTACATCGAAATGTAAGCCGTCTACTTGGGCTTCTTCTAATAAAGCTATTTCATTTTTTAAATTTAAAAAGTCTGCTGATAATAGCGAAGGATATATTCTTCTCATTAATATCTAACCTTTCTATTAGAAATTTCATTGAATAATTGAAGATAATGGTCATATCGGAATTGTGGTAAATGACCTTCATCTAATTGTTGTTTTACATTACATTGAGGTTCTTTAATATGGTTACAATTTCTAAATTTACATTGTTCACCATAGTTATCAATATCAATAAAATAATGTTTTAAATCATCTTTTTCAATATGATCAAAATCTAAAGCACTAAATCCGGGAGTGTCAGCTATGAAGCCATTCTCTCTTTCAAACAACTCTACATGTCGTGTAGTATGTTTACCGCGGTTAAGCGATTTCGATATGTCATTCGTTTCAAGATTTAGCTCAGGATTGAATGTATTGATAAATGTTGATTTACCTACACCAGATTGTCCACTTAGTACTACTAATCCATTAGGCCATGAAGCAACGACATCGCTTTTATCAGAGTCCTTACCAACAAATTGGGTGTTATATCCAATAGATTGATAATTAGATAGTAATGATTCAATGTGTTCAATTTGCGCTTCTGATGCTAAGTCTTTCTTCGTAACTAATATACTTGGTGCTAAATCATAAGAATGCGCGATAACTAAAAATCGATCTAATAATTGGGTTGAAAAATCAGGTTCTACCGCACTCATCACTATAATTAAACCATCTATATTACTTACTGGCGGACGTTTTAAAGCGTTTCGTCGATCATGTACATGATGAATATACCCTTCATCTATATTTTGAATTTCAAAATCTACAATATCTCCCACGATAGGAGAAAATTTTTTCTTTCTAAATAGCCCACGTGGTTTAGTATTATATAATTTTCCTTCTACATCTACTTGATAAACGCCACTTACTAATTTAATAATACGTCCAGTCTCCAAAATGACACCTCTTGTCTTATATTTATAATTACATATTATAGCAAAATGTGATTGAATAATCTAAGTTAGACTTAAAAGATATTATTTATATTTTAAGTTTACATAATTTATTTATAGTTAAATATAAAGTTATAAAAAAGCCTCAAAATGATTTCAACATAATTTCAAAATCACTCTGAGACTTTAATTATTATTCATTGAAAAAAGATTAATAATAAACGTCTTTATCTGCAACGACTTTACCATCTACTCTAATGGTATAGCCAGCTGATGTACCTTTTTCAATTGCCAAAGGAATTGAAATCGTTTTGTCATCAGTAATTGTATAAGTTTGAATAGCACTTGTACCACTATTATCTTTATCTCTCACATATACTTGAACTTTCTGGCCTTTATCATCTTCTCCAGTATACGGTATTGTGTATGTTTCATTATAGTTTTTTACATTAGCTGTGTCTTTCGAATCATCACTTTTTTCTTGTGAATCATTCTTTTTATTATCTTCTTTGTCTTTACTGTTCTTACTATCTTCTTTATCTACGCTATCTTTGTTATTTTTCTTATCCTCTTTACCTTTAGAAACAGTAAAGTGGATAGTACTACCTTCCTCTACTTGTGTACTCTTAGGTGTTTGAGAAATAATTTTATCTTTTTGAATATCATCGCTAAATTCTTCTGATATTTCTACTTTTATTTTGTTTTTCTCTAATTCTTTTTTGGCAGTTTGATAATCTTCGTTTTCATAATTTTTAATATAGACTTTTTTCACACCTAAAGACTCAGTTAATACAATATAATGATCGTTCACTTTTACATCACTATCTGGATTAACATTTTGACGAAGGATGCTACCTTTCGGCATTTGATTACTATATTCTTGCTCAATAGAAATATTATTTAGTTTTAATTCTTTTAGTTTATTAATCGCATCATCTTTTTTCATACCAATTACATTCGGCATTTTTGCACGCTCAGGACCTTTTGAAAGAATGATATCAACTTTGTCATGCTGATTAATTCTTTCGCCAGCTTTAGGGGTAGATTTCATAATTTTATTTTCAGGATAAGTATCGCTATATTCACGTGAAATTTTACCGATTTCTAAATGTGATTTACGAAGTATTTTCTCTGCTTCTTTTTCAGTTTTACCAGTTAAATCTGGCATTTCAGAGTATTTATCTCCAAACATACCAATGGCTATAAATCCGAATAAACTTACTAAAAGAAAAAGCAAAATTAGAGCAATAGCAAATTTCTTCCTTTTAGAACGTTTCTTACGAGGAGGCTCATATATATGGTTCTCGCTCGTTTGAAATTGATGCTCATTTACAATAGGAATTTGCATGGTTTGTGCAATATTTTTCTTAGCATCTTCTTCTTTTAACTTATCTTTAATTTCATTTTTATCAATAGGGACTGTTTTTTTCTCATCACTTTCAAGTGTATGTTTTTCTTCATTTACACGACTTGAAACTAATACACTGCTTAAATCTTCTCTCATTTCCCTAATACTTTGGTAACGATGCTCAGGATTTTTAGCAGTAGCCTTTAATACCACATTACTTAATGATTGAGGAACATCTTCTCTCTGATCAGTTACATTAGGAACAGCTTCTTGTATATGCTTTATAGCAATACTTACAGCAGTTTCCCCGCTAAATGGTGGATGGCCAATTAACATTTCATAAAGTACTATCCCGATCGAATAAATGTCTGTAGTTTCATTAGTTGTTTCACCTTTTGCTTGTTCAGGTGATAAATATTGGACGGTACCTAGTACGTGATTGGTTTGTGTCATAGAGGTTTCACTAAGTGCTTTAGCAATGCCGAAATCAAATATTTTTAATGTTTTGTTTTTATCAATTAAAATATTTTGAGGTTTAATATCTCTATGTACAATACGCTTTTCATGAGCTTGTTGTACGCCTTGTAAAATTTGTTCAACAAAATTGATTGCCGTATCAATACTTAGTGGTCCATGACTATGTATATATTCAGAAAGCGTAGGGCCATCAATATATTCCATTATGAGAAAAAAACATTCTTCTTCATCAACATCATAGACTTCAATGATATTATTATGACTCAATTGGGTCGCGTTATTAACTTCCCTTTCAAAGCGACGCATCGTTTCGTCTTTTTCATTCTGTGGAATTGAAATTGCTTTAATAGCTACTTTTCGATGCAAAATAGTATCTTCAGCTAGATAAACAATACTCATTCCACCGCCACCAAGTTTATCTAAAACTTTATAGCGATCACTAATTAACTTTCCTATCATACATTATCACCTTCAATAGAAGCTAATAGCACGCTAATATTATCTTTAGAACGATGATACAACGCTAATTGAATTAACTGATTACCATGTTCTTCAAGTGATAATGGTTCACTTAACGCCTCTAAAATGCGCGTATCCCTTACATAATCTGTAAGCCCATCTGACGCTAGTAAAAGATAATCATAATAACTAAAGCGTTTAGTAAATATATCAGGGTTCACACGTTTATCTGTGCCCATCACCTTAGTAATAATATTACGTTGAGGGTGAGACCATGCTTCTTCTTCAGTAATTTGCCCTGTCATCACCAAATGATTAACAAATGAATGATCGTGGGTAATTTGTTCAATCTCTCTTGTACTCACCACGTAAGCTCTAGAATCTCCTATATTGGCAACTACTAATTGTCTATCGAAGACAAGCGCACAGACACATGTTGTGCCCATGCCTCTATAATCTTCATGACTTTGAGCATATTCAAATAGATCACGATTTATATCTTTTAAAGTCAAACGCAACCAGTTCTCTGCTTGTTCAAATTCTATAAAGTTCTCATCTTCAAAACGTTTTTGAAGTTCATAAGTAACAAACTGACTAGCAATTTCTCCCGCTTTATGACCACCCATACCATCACACAACACTAATAGTTGTTGTTGGGTTTGGTTATAAAAAATACCTCCTGCATCCTCATTCTTATCTCTATGTTGTCCAGTATCTGTGAAAAATTGTGCGTTTAGCATTATGATTACCTCGTTTCTACTTGTCGTTCCTTAGCTCTTAATTGTCCACATGCTGCATCAATATCTGATCCTTGTTCACGTCTAATTGTAGCATTGACGCCTAATCTTTTTAATTCTTTTTCAAATTTAAATATATCATCTTTAGGAGTTTTAACATAATTTCGTTCTGGTACATGGTTAACTGGAATTAAGTTAACATGGCAATTTAAATCTTTAATTAAATGGGCTAAATCACGTGCGTGCTCAAGTTGATCGTTCACGCCACCGAATAAACCATATTCAAATGTAACACGACGATTTGTTTTTTCTTGATAATATTTAATTGCTTCCATTAACTTATCTACATGATAAGCACGGTTAATAGGCATTAATTTTGAACGTATTTCGTCTTTCGCAGCATGTAAACTTACTGCAAAGTTAATTTGAATATCTTCTTCAGCAAAATCATAAATACGTGGAATAATACCTGAAGTTGAAACCGTGATATGACGAGCACCAATATTTAAACTATTATCGTCATTGACTATACGTAAGAAGTCCATCATTTCATCGTAGTTTTCAAATGGTTCACCAATGCCCATGATAACAATTTGAGAAACACGTTCATTAGTAGCGTCTAACGCTTTTTGTACAGTTAATACTTGAGAAACAATTTCTCCCGCTTCTAAATTACGTTTTAATCCACCTAATGTAGAGGCACAGAAAGTACAACCAATACGACAACCTACTTGTGTCGTTACGCATACTGAATTACCGTAATCATGACGCATTAATACTGTTTCAATCGTATAGCCATCTTGTAATTCAAATAAAAACTTAATCGTGCCATCTTTACTTTCTTGTTTTACTACGGTAGTTAACGTTGTCATAGCAAAGTTATCTTTTAATACTTGGCGTAAATCTTTAGATAAGTTCGTCATCTCATCAATGCTGTTGACACGCTTTTGGTATAACCATTCAAAAATTTGTTTCGCTCTAAATTTCTGTTGACCATGTTCAACTAACCACGCTTGCATTTCATCAAATCTTAAAGAATAGATCGATTGTTTATCAAAATCGGGCAAGAATTTATTTTTCTTCTTTTTTTCAGCAGTTATCATCTTAACTTTCCTTTCTTTTTATTTTAGTTATGAAAAAGCCATCCGAATCAAAGTCTTGGGGTAAAATTTGTAACGTTTTAACTTGTTCTCCAGTAATAGGGTGCGTAATAGGCTCAAATTCGAAATCTTTATTACGTTTTAAGAAAGTATAAATCACGTTCTCATTTTCAAGTTGCTCTATTGTACACGTTGAATAAATAAGTGTACCTCCAGGCTTTAAGTTACCTTTTACATTGTCTAATATCTCAAGTTGTAATTCAACTAAGTCATTAATACTTTGTTGAGATTGCACATATTTAATTTCAGGTTTATGTCTTAACACACCTAATCCACTACAAGGTGCATCCACTAAAATTTTGTCATACATTCCTTTATAAGGAGTTGTAGCATCGTGGTCAAAGGTTTTTATATTCTTAAGTTGTAATTTTCTAATATTTTCTTTAATTAAGCCAATTTTATGCTTATGAATATCTGTCGCATCAACATGACCATTTGGAGATAATAGTTCTGCCATATGACACGCTTTACCACCCGGTGCACTACAAGTATCTAAAATTTCATCATTGGGTTCTACACCCATGAAGTAGCCCACTAACATTGAGCTTTTATCCTGAATTGAAATAAGACCTTCTTTAAATGCTAAAGACGCTACCACTGGCTTTCCTTTTAAATGTAAACAATAGGGTATGAGATTATCTATTTCAACTTGATAACCTTCATCTTGTAATCGTGATACCAGTTCCTTAGGACTAATTCGACTTGTATTAACTCTGACTGTATTCGCTGTTTGCTGCAAAAACGCATTGGCGATTTTGTGTGTTTGTTCCAGGCCATGATGAGTAATCCAATGTTCGATAATCCATTTCGGTACACTATATTGAACAGACATACGTTGCTTTTCATTTTTAATAGTATCGATATTGGGTAAATCACTTCTGAAAATAGTTCTTAAAATACCGTTTACTATATTACCATTATGGGGCCCGCCGCGACGTTTTGCGATATCTACCGCTTCATTGATAATGGCATGGTTAGGCACTTTATCTAAATAAATATATTGATATAAACTCATCCATAATAGTTGTCTTACCCAGCCTTTTACTTTTGTTTTAATAAAAGGTTTTAAATAAAAATCTAATGTTAATTTACGTTTTATCGTACCATATACTAATTCTGTGAAAAGAGGTTTATCAATAGAGGATATTTTCTCATTAGACAGTATTTCATTAATCTTTAAGTTACTATACGCATTATCATTTAATATGTCTTGAATAGCTTGAAACGCTAGTTCTCTCACTGTTTGTGTCATACTAACGTTTTCCCAACTAGAGATTCTTGCACGCCGCTTAAGTAATTACTTACTAACATACGTTTTTTCCCTGCTAATTGAATATCTGTTAATGCTATAGCATCATCTGAGCCTGTACCAACTATAATTGCTTTTTTAGTCGTTTCAATAATTTGGCCTGGTTCGCCTTTTTTACCTTCAATAATATGCGCAGCAAATAGTTTTAAGTTTGTGTCATTCATCTTAGTATAAGCTACTGGCCATGGCGATAATCCTCTAATGTGGTTATGAACATCTTGAGCTGATTTCGTCCAATCAATACGCTCATCTTCTCTGCTAATATTTGAAGCAAAGCTAGCCTTTGCATCATCTTGAGGTATGATATCATTTGTACCTTCAACAATTGAAGGTAATGTTTCTTTTAATAAATCGGCACCTAAGAAACTTAATTTGTCATGCATTGTGCCTACATTATCATCTTGCTCAATATCAATCGCTTTTTGAGAAATAATATTACCTGCATCTAATTTTTTCACCATATACATAATAGTAATACCAGTTTGTTTCTCTCCATCAATAATCGCTTGATGAATTGGTGCGCCACCGCGATATTTTGGTAAAAGTGAGGCGTGGACATTGATCGCACCTTTTTTAGGTAAGTTTAATAAACTTTCAGGCAATAATTGGCCAAATGCAGCCGTTACAATTAAATCTGGCTCAAGACTCAATAATGTAGTTAGTTCTTCTGAATCTTTAAGTTTTTCAGGTTGATAAACAGGTATATCATGTGCTTGAGCTACTTTTTTAACTGGAGGTGGTGTTAACACACGTTTACGTCCAACTGGTCTATCTGGTTGGGTAACCACTGCGATAACCTCATGCTCTGCTATTAACATTTCTAATACTTTTGTTGAAAAATCGGGTGTTCCCATAAAAATTATTTTACTCATTTTCAAAATACGCCTCCACTTCTTCTTCAGTTAATACTTTTTTAGCACGTTCGGTAAATAATATGCCATTTAATTGATCAACGATGTGTAAAATCATGCGCGCCACATCATCATAGGCAGTCAATTCTATTTTATTTCCTTCTAAATCATTACCTTCTACTGTAATCATTTTACTACGTTCTACTTCTGCATATACACCAGGTAAATTTACAGAACCTTCTAAGTCGATTATTTTCTCAGCTGATTCAGATTTAATAACAGGATTTACAAGTTGTAATAAACCCTCCAATTCCATATCAATCATCGCTACTTGCTTACTAATCCCTATTTGAGGCGCACTCAATGCAGAGGCTTCTTCAGCGTATAGCGTATCTTCTATATCTAAAAACAAATCTTTTAATACATCATCAAATTGTGTTATAGGTTGTGCTTTTTTAGTTAATACAGGATGCGTAGATTGGACTAATTTTTGTATCGCCATAATGTATGCTCCTCCTGAAAAAATTCATCATATAATTATAACTTAATTCAAATTGAATTGCGACCTTAGACTGAAATTAATACTGAATAGATTGTTATCAATTGCATTTAAATTTGATACGATTAAAATAGAAAATGAGACGGAATTAAATATAAAAAGTTTGGAGGTGTTATTAAAATGGAAGTAAATAAAATTATTTATATCGTTTTAGCATTATTTTTAGGTAGCTTCGGTGTCCACAAGTTTTATGCTGGTAAAACGATGTCAGGCATTTTACATTTAGCTTTCTTCTGGACAGGTATTCCACATATCATCGCTATTATTAGTGCAATCTTAACATTATTCAGACCTGCCGATGAAAATGGTAACGTAGTAATGTAGACTATTTATAAAAAAGTTACGCCACAGAATATATATTCTATGGCGTAACTTTTTTTATCTAATTTTATAGTAAACAAAATAATTGGTAGTAAAAGTGCTACGATACTTAATGATGTTATGATAATAAAGCGTATCTCATTCATATATATTTTATGAATTTCTTCTTTGATTTGAAAAAACATGTTTTGAATGGTCAAATTTAAACTTTTGTAATTACTATCTATTGTTTCATTTGAATTTTGTTCAAGATGATTAAATCTTGAATCAACATGTTCTTTAAATTCCTCAAATGCCTTGGTGCCGACGTATTTTTCTTCAACCATAGCGGTCATCCTCCATTATTAAAGTGCCAAGTGCTTACAGTGATGTGTGTATTCTAGATGCTTTAATGACATAAATTAATTAATGGGTAAATTAAACATTGCGTTTTAGCGACATTCTGCGCTCTAATTCAGATTACATTTTACACCTTGACGTAATTTTTATCTACCATAAAAACTCGACAATTTTATCACATCATTATTTGAGGGTTGATATCAATTTTCAAGGATAATTTATCTTTCATATATGCTTCATGATAATAATCATCTAAATATTGCAACGCTTTAAGCAACTCTGGCTCACGTTTATATTTAACAAGAATTTGGAACCGATGTTCATTATTAATACGCGCAATAGCGGCAGGAGATGGTCCTAGCACTAGAGCTTTATCGGTTAAATGTTGTAACAATACTTGATGAACGTGTTTTGACGCTTCCATTACTTTTTTCATATTTTTATGCGCAATAGTAAAATTAATTAAAAAGTAATATGGAGGATATTTTCCAATTTTTCGAAATTCCATTTCTTTTTGATAAAACGTTAAATAATCATTTTGTTGTACATCTTCAATAGCGTAGTGTGTCGGGTTATAGGTTTGAATGATAACTTTTCCAGGCTTTTCATGACGCCCTGCTCGACCTGACACTTGGGTTAATAATTGATATGTACGTTCACTTGCTCTGAAATCAGGTAAATTTAACATAGTATCGGCATTAAGTACCCCTACCAATGTAATATTAGGATAGTCTAAGCCCTTCGCAATCATCTGCGTGCCTAGCAAGATATCACCTTTGCCCTTTTCAAAATCAGTAAGCAATTTCTCATGAGCACCTTTACGTGATGTCGTATCTACGTCCATACGAATAATACGTGCTTCTTCAAATTCCTGTTGTAAAATTTCTTCAACGCGTTGTGTCCCTGTTCCTACTTGGCGAATATGTGGACTCTCACAGTTAGGACATATATTAGGTGGCGTTTCTTGATAACCACAATAATGACACTTTAACTGATCCGTGGTTTTATGGTAGGTAAGCGATATATCGCAATGAGGACATTGAGGAACATAACCACAATCACGACATAACATAAATGACGCATATCCACGGCGATTTAAGAATAATACGATTTGTTCATTTTTATTCAATCGGTCTTGAATCGCCTCACGCAATTCATTTGAGAACATCGAACGGTTACCTGAACTTAATTCTTCTCGCATATCAATGATATCAATTGAAGGTAATGCTTGTTGATTCACCCTAGTAGGCAATGTTAGAAGTTGATAAACATCCTTTTCAGCACGAGCATAAGATTCAAGACTTGGCGTTGCACTGCCTAACACTAAAGGACAATGATGATAACGACTGCGCCATTCGGCAATATCACGCGCATGGTAGCGTGGATAATCTTCTTGCTTATAAGTTGATTCATGCTCCTCATCAATAATAATAATACCTAAGTTTTTAAAAGGCGCGAAAATACTTGAACGCGCACCTACACTTACTTGTGCTCTACCATCTCTAATTTTTTGCCATTCATCATAACGTTCCCCATTTGATAAACCTGAATGAAGCACGGCAACATCATCACCAAAACGACGTTTGAAACGTAAAACCATTTGGGGCGTTAAGGCAATTTCAGGTACTAACATCATAGCTTGTTGTCCTTTATTCAGCACCTCTTCAATTGTTTGTAGGTAAACTTCCGTCTTTCCTGATCCAGTAACACCATGTAATAAGAAGGTACGCTGCTGTTCTTTGTCAATCGTTGCTTTGATTTGTTGAAAAGCCACTTCTTGTTCTTGAGTTAATGTCCGTTTATCTTCTCTTTCAAAAATACGGTCTGCAAATGGATCACGTTCAACTTCGGCATCATATTTTTCGATAAACCCTTTTTTCACAAGACTATCAATACTAGATTTTGAAAATCCCATTTCTTCTAAATCTTTAAGAAAAACTGTCTTATGTTGTTCATCTAATAAGAAAGCATACACATCGTACTGTTTCATAGACTTTTCTAATAACGCTAGGATTTCATCAGGATTATACTCATCCAGAATGCGAACCGCTCTTTGCGTTTTTTTACTAGTATGTTGAGATAACAATGTTACTTCTTGAACGATACCTTCTTTGAGTAAATGATTTAACACTGGCAAATGGTTATTTTTTTGCGCATCTTTATATTTATAATGTCCTCTGGAATCAAAATATTTTAAAAGGTCTTCTTCCATGTCATTATGTTTTACAACTTCAAATACTTTTGTATATTTTGCCTTAATTGCGCTAGGTAACATTGCTTCAAGGACAGAAATACTCTTAGACACATGCGAATAACTGAGCCATTCGCTTAATTGTATTAATTCAGGCGTTAATTCTGGACGTATATCTTGAACTTCTTTAATTTCTTTTAACCTTTGAATGTCAATATCTTCACTTGGTTGTGACTGAATATCCATAACATAGCCTTGAATTGTTCGAGGCCCAAATGGAACGATAACTCTGACACCTACTTGTATAAACGCTTCTAAATTTTTAGGTACGAGATAATCAAACTTAAAATCTACACTTTTGGAAGGTACATCTACAATGACCTTTGCAATCATTATTGCCACCTAGTTTCTAATTCATCTAAAATTTGTTGAGCTAATTGCACTTTTTTTCCTTTCTTTATATTATGCGTTTCACCATTTTTAAAATGCATTGTTAATTCATTATCATCAGATTTGAAACCAATCGATTGGTCTCCTACATTATTTGAAATAATCACATCTGCATTTTTGCGTTTTAATTTATCTTGTGCGTATTGTTCAATATTTTGTGTTTCTGCAGCAAAACCTACTAAATATTGATGTGTTTTGTGTTCACCTAAATATTTTAGTATATCTTTAGTACGCTTAAATGTGACTGATAAATCCCCTTCTTGCTTCTTCATCTTATGATCTAACACTTGATTAGGCGTGTAATCTGACACTGCCGCTGCTTTCACTACAATATCTTGTTCATCATAACGTTGTGTTACCGCTTGGAACATTTCTTCTGCGCTTTCAATATGAATCACTTCTACCCCAGTTGGATCTTCTAATTGAGTAGGACCAGTAACTAATGTTACATGTGCGCCACGATCACGTAAGGCTTGAGCAATTGCAAACCCCATCTTTCCAGAAGAACGATTTGAGACAAAACGAACTGGGTCAATTACTTCTACTGTAGGTCCAGCTGTAACTAGTGCATGTTTACCAGTGAAGCTATTATTTTGAATGAGTTGTTGTTGTTTAAAATAGTCGTTAAGGACACTTACAATTTGTAACGGTTCTTCCATTCTTCCTTTTGCGACATAACCGCACGCTAAGAAACCATCACCAGGCTCAATAAAGTGATAGCCATCTGATTTAAGCACCTCAATATTACGTTGCGTACGTGGATTCTCATACATATGCACATTCATCGCTGGCGCTATAAATTTAGGTGTTTCAGTAGCTAACAACGTAGACGTAACCATATCATCAGCAATGCCTACGCTCAATTTAGCAATAATATTGGCAGTAGCAGGTGCTATTATAATCGCGTCAGCCCAATCTCCTAGTGCCACATGTTGAATTTCTTGAGGATTCTCTTCTTTAAAAGTACTCGTATACACTGGATTTCTACCAATAGCTTGAAACGCTAAGGGTGTCACAAATTCTTGAGCATGATCTGTAAGCATAACTCTTACATCGTAACCTGCTTGCGTTAACTTACTTGTTAAATCAATTGCTTTATAAGCTGCAATACCACCTGTTACGGCGAGTAGAATGTGTTTCATAATCGGCTTTCTCCCTTACTTTTTCGATTATTAAATAAGTTTTTACATTAAATTAATTATACACAAATCAGTCGAATAATTAAAAACACACACCCTAGTAAAATGAGTGGCTCATTTAATGTAAGGTGTGCGAATCTTTTTTATTATAGTCTCACAAATTAATACTAACTTATGACTTTAAAATTGTATAAACGTTAAACTTATGCGTAAAAATCATCTGGATATTCAGGTTCAATTTTACCGTTTGCAATTTCTTCTAATGCTTGGCCAACTGGTTTAGCTGAATGATAACCGTTTAGTAAAGCTGTTTCAGGTTTTTCATCTAATTCACGTGCACGCTTAGCTGCAGTCGTAGCAATTAAGTATTTTGAATTAATTTTTGATTGTAATTGATTTAAAGGTGGGTTTAACATTATTTTTTTGCCTCCAATAACATTTTTCTATATATAGCTTCTACGCGTTCTCTTTTTAAATGCTCCGCTTCAACAATTGATTGAATACGTTGTTTGGCTAACTCTACTTCATCATTAACGACAACATAATCGTAAAGATTCATCATTTCTACTTCTTTACGTGCTTCATTGACTCTGCTTTGGATTTTTTCATCAGATTCAGTACCTCGCCCCACTAAACGCTCTCTCAAATGGTCTAAGCTTGGCGGTGCAAGGAAGATAAATAATGCATCAGGAAATTTCTTTCTTACCTGTTTTGCACCTTCTACTTCAATCTCTAAAAATACGTCATGACCAGCTTCCATAGTATCTTTAACATATTGAACAGGTGTGCCATAATAATTTCCTACGTATTCGGCATATTCAATAAATTGATCTTCCTGAATTAACGCTTCGAATTCTTCTTTCGTTTTAAAAAAGTAATCTACACCATCGACTTCTCCTTCGCGTATGTCCCGTGTAGTCATTGAGATAGAGTACTTATATGATGTAGTTGGATCGTCAAATATTTCTTTACGAACAGTTCCTTTACCTACTCCTGAAGGACCTGAAAGAACAATTAGTAATCCTTTTTCATTATCCATGCCTTACGACCTCTCTAAGCTATTCTTCTATTATTTAAATATAATATCACATTGAGGAATGAATTGTATAGAGTGTGAACGACAAACTTAAATCATGACGCTATGATTTTACCATGTTACAATATAATGAATGAAAAAATTGAAGGTGGAAATTAATTATGGCATACGATGGCTTATTTACTAATAAAATGGTAGACTCACTACAATTTCTAGTTTCCGGTAGAATTCACAAAATTAATCAACCAGAAAATGACACAATAATTATGATTGTACGACAAAATCGTAAAAACCATCATTTATTATTATCAATACATCCAAGCTTTTCAAGAATGCACTTAACTAATAAAAAATACGATAATCCTTTTGATCCACCTATGTTTGCACGTGTCTTTCGTAAACATTTAGAAGGTGGCATCGTGAAAGCAGTGCGCCAAATTGGAAATGACCGACGCGTAGAAATTGACGTTGAAAGTAAAGATGAAATTGGTGATACGATTTATCGTACTGTCATTCTTGAAATAATGGGTAAACACAGTAACCTCATTTTAGTAGATGATAATTATAAAATTATTGAAGGATTTAAACATCTGACACCTAACACTAACCAATATCGTACAGTAATGCCTGGCTTCCAATATGAAGCGCCTCCTACACAAAATAAACTTAATCCGTTTGAAATGGATGGACAAGAAGCATTAAAGCACATTGATTTTAATAGTGGTAAAATTGCAAGACAATTACTTACTACATTTGAAGGCTTTAGTCCTTTAATTACAAATGAAATTGTAGACCGTTATCAATTTATGACTTCTGACACATTACCTAAAGCATACGATGAAGTAATGGAACAAATAGATCAGGAACCTGTACCCATTTTCCATAAAAATCATGAAACTGGTAAAGAAGATTTCTACTTTATGAAACTTAAACAATTCCAAGATGATGCCGTGATCTATGACTCATTACACGAATTGTTAGATCGTTTCTATGATGCGCGTGGCGAACGTGAAAGAGTAAAACAACGTGCAAATGATTTAGTACGTTTTGTTCAACAACAACTTCAAAAGCAACAACATAAGTTAAATAAATTGATTGAGGAATATGAAGGTGCGAAAGATAAAGATACGCAACAATTATATGGGGAGCTTATTACGGCAAATATTTACCGTATTAAACAAGGTGATGAGTCTGTCACTGCGCTAAATTATTATACTAATGATGAAGTGACGATTCCTTTAAATCCAACGAAGTCTCCTTCAGTGAATGCGCAATATTATTATAAACAATATAACCGCATGAAAACACGTGAACGAGAACTTGACCATCAGATTAAATTAACACGTGAAAATATTGATTACTTCGCTAATATTGAACAACAACTAGAACATATTACAGTAAATGAGATAGATGATATTAGAGATGAATTAGCTGAACAAGGTTTTATGAAGCAGCGTAAAAATGTTAAGAAGAAGAAAAATGAAAAGATTCAACTTCAAACGTATCTTTCAACCGATGGAGATACGATATTAGTTGGTAAAAACAATAAGCAAAATGACTATTTAACTAATCGTAAAGCGCAAAAATCTCATATTTGGTTCCATACGAAGGATATACCAGGCTCTCATGTGGTTATTTTAAATGATGCGCCTAGTGAGGAAACAATTAAAGAAGCAGCAATGATAGCGGGCTACTTCTCTAAAGCTGGTAATTCTGGACAAATACCAGTAGACTATACTGAAATTCGAAATGTTCATAAACCTTCAGGTGCGAAACCTGGTTTTGTCACGTATGATAATCAAAAAACACTTTTTGCCACACCTGATTACGATAAAATTCAAAACATGAAACAGAAATAAGAAAACGTAAAATGATCCACGTTATAAATTGCTTATAACGTGGATTATTTTATGTCTATTTGTAAAGGCGTTCTTTGATAGGTACTCACTCATTTAAGTTGCTAAGCTTTCCAGGGGTGCCGTCTCTAAAGCAGTTCTTAAATGGATCATCATTTCACTTAAGTTGAGACGCTTGCCTAGGGGGCTGGGTCGACCCAAGGTCTTGTAAAATAGTTCTTAGGTAGATATTCACTTGTTTAAGTTGTTGCGCTTTCCGGTGGGAAAGGCTCAAGCCTGTAGTCTTGAGGCGCTTTCTTTTCCACCAGGAGTCTTCACAACTTCACTTCGTAATCTACCTTAGAACTACTTACGTAAGTGTTTGAACACTTACGTTCATCAATAACTCTAAATTCCTTAGGCGTCACACAACATCATTCGTAGTTTATCTTTAGAATTTCTTACATAAGTGCATAGCACTTATGTTTATTAATAATCAACATAAGAGTCTCCGTATCTACGTTTCACTATCTATCTTAAAACTACTACTTACTAAGTATCTTACGATTACTTTTCATTACTCATTTAAAAAATTTTTTCTTTAAGTATATAAAGTATTTCCTTAAATTTATATATAAAAAGGCACTGCGTAAATTTATATATTGCTAAACAAATTTACGCAGTGCCATGTAATTTAATGTGAAATTTTATCAATAGAATAATTTATTTTTCTGGTAATGCGAGTTGGAAGCTCACGCCAAATTTATCTTGTACCCAAGCGAATTCTCTGAACGGTGGCATTGCCGTTTTAGGCATTAAAATAGCACCTTCTTTTTTCAATCCGCTAAATAAACGTTCCATTTCCATTGCATTATCTACAGTAATATATAGCGAAATGGATGGGTTCATAGGTATCTCTTCACCATTATCAGCATCAATAGCCATAAACACTTGACCATTCAATGTAAAAATAGAATGTTGCACTGTACCTGGGACGCCTGGTCCTTCCTCTCCATATTTAACCATAGTTAGAATTTCACTATTTTCAAATAGGCTTGTATATAAATTAATCGCCTCTTCAGCTTGATTATTAAACATTAAAAATGTTGTTATTTTAGGTATTTCCATGATAATCCCCCTACGTTTTTCTTTATGTTCACATTACTATTTTAAACTATTCATGAACAATTTAACAAAATCCCCCTCCTATACAGAGACTTTCTAAAACTTAATTTTTTGACTTATTTTGTATTATCGTTACAATTAAGTAAAGTTAAATTGGAGGCTTTTTATAATGATGCATTTTATTATTCCCCTACTATCTATGTTTATTGTGTTATTAATAGGTTGGATTTTAATTAAAATTTTTATTCGCTAATATTATGAGTTGGATACATTTAAACGCCATGGGTAGACGCGCTCAGTGGCGTTATTTTTTTATAAAAAAATGGTACATATACGACTATGTCTAGTTTCAAACAACTGTCGTGATATGCACCATTTTGTCTTTTAAATTTCGCCTTTTTGGCGTAACTTTTCTTTCGCTTTTTTGAAAAAGTCAATTGTATGTTCGAAAGCTTTCATGTTTGTTTTATCACTCTCATTATGAATACTTTCAATACTTTCATCAATCGTTAGTGTATGGTCTGGGGTTTTAAAATTACTTTCACTATATAAAAAATCATTCACATGTTTCATCTTATTATAAAAATGATTTTTTTCTTTTTCAGTAGTCAATATTCATTACCCCCTTTAAACATAGCTTATTATAAGTTGTCTCTCCAATCAACTAACGTTTGAATATCTTCTTCAGAAATTTTACCTTCTTCACGAGCTACTTCAATCAATTCATTATAGTTACTTAATGTGTAGAAAGGTACACCAATGTCTTTAAACATCTTATCTGCTTTAGCTAAGCCGTAAGTGAAAATAGCTACTACGCCTACAACTTCTGCACCTGCTTCTTGTAAAGCTTCCACTGCTGTAATAGATGAGCCACCAGTTGAAATTAAATCTTCCACTACTACCACTTTTTTACCTTTACTTTGAGCGCCCTCGATTTGATTTTGTTTACCATGACTTTTACTTTTAGAACGTACATAGTTCATTGGTAAATTTAACTTTTCAGAGATATAAGCGGCATGAGGAATGCCAGCTGTGGCAGTACCTGAAACAATCTCAACACCATTAAATTTATCAGTGATTAATTGGCTTAAGCCATCGCGAATTGCTTCACGCACTTCAGGATAACCTAATGTCACACGGTTATCACAATAGATAGGTGATTTAATACCAGAACTCCACGTATATAAATCGTTTGGTGATAATGTAACTGCTTCAATATCTAATAATGATTTCGCAATGTTTTTTGCCATCTTAACCTAACCAACTTTCTTTAATATTTTTGTAACTCTCTACTGGATTTTGACTTTGCGTAATTGGACGTCCAACTACAATATGTGTTGCCCCTAATTGTTTAGCATCTTCAGGTGTAGTAATCCTTTTTTGATCATTAACCGCTGCCCCTTGTGGTCTGATCCCTGGTGTTACTTTTAAAAAGTCTGAACCTAACTCATTTGTTAATAATTCTGCTTCTAGTGGTGAACATACAACACCATCAAGTCCAGCTTTCTGTGTTAATTTCGCATAATTCAATACGGCTTCTTCAATAGTCGTTTGAATATTTTGTTCGTTATGCAACATCTCTTCAGTAGTAGAAGTTAACTGAGTTACCGCTATAATCTTTGTATCTTTACTATATTTACGTAAACCGCGTACAGCTGCTTCCATCATTTGTGTACCTCCAGCAGCATGCACATTAACTAAATCTACATCAAGTTTACCTAAACCTTCCATTGCTTTTTCCACAGTATTAGGAATGTCGTGCAATTTAAGGTCTAGAAAGATATCATGTCCACGTGATTTAATCGTTTTAATTAAGTCTGGCCCTGCTTGGTAAAATAATTCCATACCAATCTTCACAAACAATGGTTCATCGAATTGATCAAGAAATGTATTTACTTTATCTGCAGATTCAAAATCTAAAGCGATAATTGGTAAATCTTTCATTTATAAGCTCCTTTTGAAAATGAACGACGAGAGCAGCGTAAGCTTCATAAAAATTTATGCTTTATAATACTGTTTAACGGCTTCCCAAAAGCAGGATCCTCGGCAGAGGGGCCCTCAGCACAGAGATTTTCAAAAAGAAAATCTACAAGCAAAGCAAGCTGGGGTGCCATCGCGATTCGACAAAATTTGAAATTCAATTTTGCTCATCGCTCGGTTCTGCTCAAAACCTAAACACTTTTGTTCAGACCTTATTCTGCTCTGTCGTTTTCATTAATTGTTTACATATTTCTCATTGTGAATGTCATGCTTTCAATAACATTTGTTAATGCGCTTGCTGTATCTAATGAAGTTAAGCAAGGTACACCATTTTCTACAGTAGTACGACGGATTTGGAAACCATCTCTTTCTACTTCTTTACCTTTTGTCATTGTATTAATCACAATTTGTACTTCTCCGTTTTGAATACGTGTTAGTAAATCATCTTCTCCACCGATTTTACCTACGACTTCAACTGGGATGTGATGTTCTTTTAATTTTTCAGCTGTACCTTCTGTTGCTAAGATTTTGTAGCCTACTTCATTTAAGCGATGTGCTATTTTTACGATTTCTTCTTTATCTTTATCACTAACTGTCATTAATACAGTACCGTGATCTTTTACTTCTACTCCACTACCAGTTAAGCCTTTATATAAAGCTTTTTCTAATGTCATGTCTTTACCCATAACTTCACCGGTAGATTTCATCTCAGGTCCAAGCGTTACGTCTACATTTTTCAATTTATTAAAGCTGAATACTGGTGCTTTAACGTATACACCTTCTGAGTATGGTTGAACCCCTTGTTTATAACCTAAGTCTTTCAACTTAGTACCCATAATTGCTTGCATTGCTAATTGCGCCATTTGAATATCAGTAATTTTACTTAGGAATGGCACTGTACGGCTGGCACGTGGGTTCACTTCTAATACGTAAACACCATCATGTGCGATAACGAATTGGATATTGATTAAACCAACGATATTTAAACCTTTAGCTAATTTGATTGTGTAATCTTCTAGCGTATCAATATCTTCTTGGCTTAATGTTTGTGGTGGATACACTGCGATTGAGTCACCACTATGCACACCTGCACGTTCGATATGTTCCATGATACCAGGGATGATCACTGTTTCACCGTCTGAAATCGCGTCTACTTCGATTTCTTTACCTGTTAAATATCTATCAACTAATACAGGATGTTCTGGACTTGCTTTAACCGCTTGTTCCATATAGTTTTCTAATTCAGCATCGCTATTTACGATTTCCATTGCACGTCCACCTAAAACATAGGATGGTCGTACTACAACTGGATAGCCAATTTCACGGGCATTTTCAAGCGCTTCCTTAGGAGAAGTTGCAGTCTTACCTTTAGGTTGTGGGACATCGATCTTACGTAATAACGCTTCAAACTCTTTTCTATCTTCTGCACGGTTTAAATCTTCTAATGTCGTACCTAAGATTTGAACACCATATTTCGCTAACTTATCTGCTAAGTTGATCGCTGTTTGACCACCGAATTGTACAACCACACCTTTAGGTTGTTCTAAGTTAATGATATTCATTACATCTTCTTCAGTTAATGGTTCGAAGTATAATTTATCTGAAATTGAAAAGTCTGTTGAAACTGTTTCAGGGTTATTATTTACGATAATTGCTTCATACCCAGCATTTTGGATAGCCCATACAGCGTGTACAGTGGCATAGTCAAATTCTACCCCTTGTCCAATACGGATTGGACCTGAACCAAGTACTAAGATTTTTTCTTTATCTGTAACAACTGATTCATTTTCAGTTTCATACGTGCCGTAATAATATGGTGTTGTAGATTCAAATTCTGCTGCACATGTATCTACCATTTTATATACTGGCTTGATATTGTTGTCTTGGCGTAATTGATATACTTCTTCTTCTGTCGTGCCAAAGCGGTGAGCGATTACTTTATCACTAAAGCCATAATCTTTAGCATATTTAAGGTATTCTAAATCACCAGGATGTTCTTTTAATTCATGCTCAATGTTAATGATGTTTTGGAATTTATTTAAGAAGAAATAATCGATTTGAGTCATGTTATGAATTTCTTCTAATGTTGTACCACGACGAATTGCTTCACCGATGAAGAATAAGCGTTCATCATCTTGATGACCAATACGTTCTTTAATATAGTCTAAGTCGAAACTTTCACCGTTTGGTAAGCCTAAATGATGTACACCATATTCTAATGAACGGATGGCTTTTAATAACGATTCTTCATATGTACGTCCAATAGCCATTACTTCACCGGTAGCTTTCATTTGCGTACCTAGTTCTCGTTCACCTTTTTCAAATTTATCAAATGGGAAACGAGGAATCTTAGAAATTACATAGTCTAATGCCGGTTCGAAGGCAGCATAAGATGTGCCAGTTACTGGATTTAACATTTCATCTAACGTTAATCCTACTGCGATTTTAGCCGCTAGTTTAGCAATTGGATAACCCGTTGCTTTAGAAGCTAATGCTGATGAACGTGACACACGTGGGTTTACTTCGATAATATAGTAATTTAGAGAATGTGGATCTAAAGCTAATTGAACGTTACATCCACCTTCAATACCTAAAGCTCTGATAACTTTAAGTGATACATCACGTAACATTTGATATTCAACATCAGATAAAGTTTGACTTGGTGCCACAACGATTGAGTCACCAGTATGGATACCGACTGGGTCGATGTTTTCCATATTACATACTACAATCGCGTTATCATTTTTATCACGCATTACTTCATATTCGATTTCTTTATAACCTGCGATTGATTTTTCAATTAAACATTGTGTAGCAGGGCTATAATGTAAACCATTACTTACTACTTCTTTTAACTCTTCGTCATTGTGACAGATACCGCCGCCAGTCCCCCCCATAGTGAATGCTGGGCGTACAATTAATGGGTAACCTACTTGTTCTTTGAAAGCAAAAGCTTGTTCTACCGTATTAACGATATCACTTTCAGGTACGGGAACGTTTAAGTCATTCATTAATGATCTAAACAGTTCTCTGTCTTCTGCTTGTTGAATTGATTCAAGTTCAGTACCTAATAGTTTTACATTATTTGCTTCTAACACGCCGCTATCATGTAATTGAATTGCCATGTTTAAACCGGTTTGACCACCTAGTGTTGGTAGCAATGCATCGGGTTGTTCTTTACGGATAATGCGAGCAATAAAATCATGTGTTAACGGTTCGATATAAACTTTATCTGCAATTTCTTTATCTGTCATAATTGTTGCAGGATTCGAGTTAACTAAGATAACACGGTATCCTTCTTCTTTAAGCGCTAAACACGCTTGTGTACCTGCATAATCAAATTCTGCAGCTTGTCCTATTATAATTGGACCTGATCCAATTACTAGAATGGTTTGAATATCGTCACGTTTAGGCATTTACTGTATGCTCCTTTTCTTTAAATTCTTTCATCATTGTCATAAATTCGTCGAATAAATAATTTGAATCACTTGGGCCTGGTCTTGCTTCAGGGTGATATTGTACTGAGAACGCAGGTAATGTTTTATGTCTTAAACCTTCTACTGTGCCATCGTTTAAAGCGATATGTGTAACTTCTAAATTTGTATTTGCTAATGAGTCTTTATCAATCGCATAACCGTGGTTTTGACTAGTAATATCTACTTTACCTGTACGTAAGTCTTTTACCGGGTGGTTCGCACCACGGTGACCAAACTTCATCTTGAATGAAGTAGCACCTTGAGATAATGCAAACAATTGATGTCCTAAGCAAATACCGAAGAATGGAATTTTGCCTAAAATACCATTAATCATATCTAATGCAACGTCTACTTCATCTGGATCCCCAGGACCGTTAGATAACATTACACCATCTGGAGACATCGCTAAGATTTCTTCCGCTGACGTATCATAAGGTACAACCGTTACGTTACATCCTCTTGAGTTTAATTCACGCACAATGTTTTGTTTCTTACCAAAGTCTAATAATACAACGCTTAAGTCCGAACCTGTTGAAACATATGGTGTTTTAGTTGAAACTGTAGTCACTTCATCGCGAGGTAACTCTGCTGTTTTTAAGCTTTCAACTAATTGTTCAATTTCTTCCTTATTATCAGTAAATCCAGCTTTTAATACACCGTGTTGTCTGATTTTACGTGTAATACTACGTGTATCAACGCCTGAAATTCCTGGAATCTTGTATTGTTCAAGTACTTCATGTAATGTTTTTTGTTTTCTAAAATTACTTGGGTGCGTACTTGCTTCTTTCACTACTACACCATTTAATGTAGGTGTTAATGATTCGAAATCATCTCTATTAATTCCGTAATTCCCAATCAATGGGTAGGTAAAGGTCACGATTTGACCAGTATAAGATGGGTCAGAAATTGTTTCTTGATAACCTGTCATGGCTGTGTTGAACACAATTTCTCCGATAGATAATTCATCTGATCCTAATTTATAGCCTTCATAAAATGTCCCATCTTCTAATACAAGATAACGTCGTTCAAGCATCTTACTTATCCTCCTTAAATTTAACTTCGCCTTCAACCATTGTTAATACTGGATTACCGTATACTTTGTATCCAATGAATGGTGTGTTATCCGCTTTAGATAAGAAATCTTCGCCTCTGATTTCGCGTTCCTCATCTAAGTTAATGATTGTTAAGTCAGCAAAGCTTCCTTCTTCTAATCTGCCATATGGTAAATCGAATGTTTCAGCAGGTTTAATAGTTAAATAATCCACTAATTGTTGAAGTGTCCAGTCCCCATTTTTCACAAAGTGTGTGTATAATAATGGGAATGCTGTTTCACTACCCACAATACCGAATGGTGCTTTCGTCATCGGTTGTGCTTTCTCCTCTTTAGCATGAGGCGCATGGTCTGTTGCGATACAATCAATCGTACCATCTAATAAGCCTTCTAATAACGCTTCTCTGTCTTCTTTACTTCTTAAAGGTGGATTCATTTTGAAAATGGCGTCATCCCCTGGCACATCATCTTCTGTTAATAATAAGTGATGTGGTGTTACTTCTGCAGTAACATGAATGCCTGCTGCTTTAGCATCACGAATTGCTCTAACACTTTCTTTAGTAGAGACATGACACACATGGTAATGACAATCTGCAGCTTCTGCTAATAATACGTCTCTAGCAATTTGTACTGCTTCACAAATATTAGGAATACCAGGAATACCTAATTCTTCACTACGTTTACCTTGATGCATCGCACCGCCGTAGATTAAGCTGTTATCTTCACAGTGCGCTACTACAGCTTTATTTACTTTAGCAGCTTGTTGCATTGCTTCATACATCATTGCAGCTTCTTGCACACCTACACCATCATCAGTGAAAGCGAAAGCGCCCTCTTTAGCTAAAGCTTCAAAATCTACATGCTCTTTACCTGCTTCACGTACTGTAATTGAAGCGTATGGTAATACACGTACTTGCGCATTTTCTTTAATAAGTTCATTTAAACGACCCATGTTTTCAACTGAATCTGGTACAGGACGCGTATTTGGCATTGGACATACTGTAGTGAAACCACCACGAGCTGCTGCTTTTGTGCCTGTTTCAATCGTTTCTTTATGTTCACCGCCTGGCTCACGTAAGTGTACATGTACATCTACAAATCCAGGTGCCACGAATTGGCCTTGTGCATCAATTACTTCAACATCGTCTTTTACTTCAATTGAGTTGCTAATTTCTTTGATGTGTTGTCCATCAATTAATATTGAAACTTGTTTCAGTTCACCGTTATCTAAAATTTGAGCGTTTTTAATTAATTTCATTATTTACTCCCCTTTTCCTGATAATAGTTTATTGATAACTGCCATTCTTAAATACATACCGTTAGTCATTTGTTTAAAGATACGTGCTTTAGGTGCTTCAACTAATTCTGAGTCAATTTCTACACCTCTATTAACTGGTGCTGGATGCATTACAATCGCATTATCTTTTAATTTGTCATAACGTTCTGTCGTTAAACCATATTTCTCATGATATTCATTTGCTTCAAAGTTCGCTTCACCTGTTATACCGTGTCTTTCATGTTGCACACGTAATAACATTACTATATCTACTTGATCAATCACGTCATCAATTTGGACATATGGCGCATCTAGTGTATCATCCACCCACTCATCTGGACTTGAGAACATCACTTCTGCACCTAGTGCTGTTAAGCTAGTGTAATTACTTCTAGCAACACGTGAGTTTTTAATATCACCACAAATTAATACTTTCAAACCTTCAAATGAACCATATTCTTCATAAATTGTCATGATGTCTAATAAGCTTTGTGTAGGGTGCTGACCACTTCCGTCTCCAGCATTCGCAATCGGAATGTTAAGGTTCTCTAATTCTTCGTAGTATGCATTTTGTGAATGTCTAATAACTAATAAGTCCACGCCGATGCTTTCTAACGTTTTACATGTGTCGTACAGTGATTCACCTTTTTGAACAGATGAAGTACTTGTTTCAAAGTTCACTTCTTTCAAGCCAAGTTTTTGTTCTGCAACTTCGAAGCTACATTTTGTACGTGTAGAATTTTCAAAGAATAAGTTTGATACGAATTGACCTTCATATTGTGGTAATGCTTGTTCTCCTGATTTATAAGCGATAGCTGTTTGAATTAAATCGTAAATGTCCTCGTTTGATAAGTGTTCCATAGATAATAAGTTTTTCATAAAGCGCCTCCTGATAAATAATCTATTTAAATTAGTGTTTTGTTTCTTCTTTTTCTTTTGGCAAAATTAAATTTAAGATAATACCTGAAAGTGCTGCTGCTAGTGCCATACCTTCAATTTGAAGATTAATGCCAAGTCCTTTTAAGTTGATAAGTAAGTTACCAATACCAACTACTAAGACAACTGACGCGATAACTAAGTTACGGTTGTTGGAGAAATCAATGTTACTCTCAACTAACATTCTCAAACCACTTGCGGCGATAATACCGAAGAGTAAGATGGAAACGCCACCCATAACTGGTGTAGGTATTGATGAAACAAGAGCTGAGAATTTACCGATAAATGAAAGCACAATCGCAATGACTGCTGCGCCTCCAATCACATAAATACTGTAAATTCTTGTGATGGCTAACACACCGATGTTCTCACCGTATGTTGTACTTGGTGGCCCACCAATGATACTTGCGAACATTGTTGAGACCCCATCACCAATAATCGAGCGGTGTAGACCTGGATCTTCAAAGAAGTTACGTCCTACGATTTTGTTAATAACCATTTGGTGACCAATGTGTTCACTTACCGTTACAAACACGATTGGTAACATTACCAAGATTAATCCTATGTGTATAGATGGAACATAATCTTTAAACGGTAAGTAGATGTGTGGGAAATCAATCCAGCTTGCTTTTGCAATAGGTGCAAAATTAACAATTCCCATAAAGATAGCTACAATGTAACCTACTATAATACCGATAAGTACTGGGATAAGTGATAAGAAACCTTTAAAGAAACCTTGTACGATAATCGTTACTAATAATGTGATTAAGGCAACGATTAAGTAACTTAAGTTGTAGCCTTTCATCTCGCCTGAGTTCTCAAACATCGCCATGTTTACTGCTGTAGGCGCTAAACTCAAACCGATAACCATAATGACTGGTCCCACTACTACTGGTGGTAACAGATGCATTAACCAACCTGTACCACTGATTTTAATTAAAATACCAATGATGATGTACATCACACCACTAGCGAATAAAGCGACTAACATATCACCTAAACTATGTGTACTTAATCCTGTGATGATAGGCGTAATAAATGCAAAACTTGAACCAAGATACGCTGGAATTTTTGCTTTTGTGATTAAGATGTAAAGTAATGTTCCTATTCCTGAAGCAAGTAATGCAGCAGAGATTGGTAAGCCTGTTAGGAATGGTACTAATACCGTTGAGCCAAACATGGCAAATAAATGTTGTAAACTGAGTAATGCCCATTGCGAAGGTTTCGGTTTATCTTTCACATCTAACACCGGTTTGACGGTGCGTTCAAACATTTGATCATTTTCCATCTTTTTTCTTCCTTTCTATAAAAAAAGTCTCTTTACATTATGGATGTAAAGAGACTAAAAAATTTGTACTCATTATAATAGATAACATTGAATGTATCATGCTAATCTATTAAGTACCTGATAAAGTATTTAATTACAGTGAGTATAAGGATAAATTGATTTGTTATTTTATACTATCGATTTACATACTCACCATTAAATACTTCACCTTTTTCAGTCTCTCGTACTGATTTAAAAGGTATTTATTCAATTACTACTGCGTTACGTGAATCCTTTTCATCTAAATAAACTGAAACGGCTTCATTTTTAGCAGTTGGAATATTTTTTCCTACAAAATCTGCTCTAATTGGCAATTCACGGTGGCCTCGATCAACGAGTGCGGCTAAGCCAATCTTATTTGGTCGAGAATGTAATAATATTGCATCTAATGAAGCTCTGACTGTACGTCCAGTGTAAAGGACATCGTCGATAATGATGACAACTTTATCTGTGATATCCGCATCAATATCGATAGCTTCTTTAGTAACTTGTTTATTTGTGATTTCAATATCATCTCTGAAATGCGTAATGTCAATCGTACCGGTTGGAACGCTTTTTTGTTCAATTTGGTTAATTTTATTTTGAATGCGTCGTGCTAAGAATTCTCCTCTTGTTTTAATTCCGAGTAATACAAGGTTTTCAGTACCTTTGTTGTATTCAAGAATTTCGTGCGCAATGCGTGTGACTGTTCTTTGAATTGCAGCATCATCCATAATGATACGTTCTGACATTATCTCACCTCTTAAAATATAAAAACCCTCATGTCTTTAATCAAAGACACGAGGGTTTATTTATATACAAATATGTAATGCTTTAGCGATTACATTTTAAAAGTTTCAGTTAATAAAACATACCGACCTAATATCGATGCTATGTTTTAATTTAGTATATAAAATTATTCTCTCTGTCTTTGAAGCCTCTCTGGACTTTCATTTAAAGACATAACGTTTTCTTATTTGAACTGTTATTAGCTTAATGCTTTTTTGAACATAAGTCAATGCAAAATTAAAAAAAGATACACTCTCAAACTGAAAAAATTTCAAAAACATAGTTCATAGATAGTCACTCATTTTAGTTGTGTCGCGTTCCTGTGGGAAAGGCTCAAGCCTGTAGTCTTGTAAAGGCGTTCTTAGATAGATACTCACTCACTTAAGTTGCTAAGCTTTCCAGGGGTGCCGTCTCTAAAGCAGTTCTAAAATGGATTGATATTACACTTAAGTTGAGATGCTTGCCTAGGGGGGCTGGGTCGAGCCTTGGTCTTGTAAAGTAGTTCTTTGATTTTAATCATTAGAACTACTTACTTAAGTGTGTGAACACTTAAGTTCCTCAACCCCAACTTGCATTGCTTGTAGAATTTCTATTCGAAATTCTTTATGTTGAGGCCCCGTCCCCAGCTTGCTTTGTTTGCAGACTTTCTATGCGAAAGTCTTTGTGCTGGGCCCCGCACTCAACCACGTTTAGTAATCTATCTTAGAACTACTTACGTAAGTGTTTGAACACTTACGTTCATTAATATTCATATTAATACACAAGAACCTCACAATAGAGTTAAAATCATAAAATTAAAAAAGACAATTTCTATATTATTGCAATAGAAATCGTCTCCTGTACTTATTCAAGAACTTTAAGTTCTAGTCTTTTCTATATTACGCTTCTCTTAAGCGAATTTCTTCTAATAAATCTTTAAATTCTTGTGGTAAGTCAGCTTGGCGTTCAATGTATTCATGTGTCACAGGATGTTCGAAACCAATGACACCTGCATGTAATGCTTGACCACCGATATCAAGCGTTTTTCTAGGACCATATTTATGGTCTCCAACTAATGGGAAACCTATATATTTCATATGCACACGAATTTGATGTGTACGTCCTGTTTCTAATTGACATTCAATTAATGTGTAGTCATTGAAATGCTCTAATACATTAAAATGTGTGACAGCATCTTTACCATTATCGACTACATCCATAGATTGACGATCTTTTTCATTACGTCCAATAGGCGCATCAATTGTGCCATAATCATGTGGAATATTGCCATGAACTAATGCCGTATATTTACGCTTAACCGTTTTATCCATAAGTTGTTCTACTAGCCCACGATGCGCAATATCATTTTTAGCAACCATTAATAAACCTGACGTATCTTTATCGATACGGTGCACAATACCTGGACGAATTTCTCCATTAATGCCTGATAAATCTTTGATTTGATACATTAATCCATTAACTAAAGTACCAGTATAATGACCTGGTGATGGATGAACTACCATGCCTTTAGGCTTATATACAATAGCTACATCTTCATCTTCGTAATAGATGTCTAAGTTTAAATTCTCAGGTTGTATATCCGCTTCAACGACTTCTTTTTCAGTCACTACAATCGCATCATTCATTTTAACTTTATAATTTGATTTAATGACTTTGTCATTAACTGTCACAAGTCCTTCTTTAATCCAATCTTGAATTTGACTTCGAGACCATTCTCCATTGAAATCAGAAAGTAATTTATCAATTCGTTGTCCAACGAGTTCATTATTATCTATCTTATACTCATATGTTTCCAAAGTATAACCTCCTATCCTTTTGATGTCGCATCTTTGATTAAAGCAATGATGACTAATAATACGCCTATAGTTAAACTTGAATCCGCTACGTTAAATATCGGAAAAGCATAGCCAAAAATATTTGTATCAATAAAGTCTACTACCTCACCATTAAATAAACGATCAATAAAGTTACCTAATGCACCAGCAAACAACAAACTAATCGCTACTTGCATAAATAAATTATATTTTGCTTCTTTAATATAAAATAATACGAGCACTACTAAAATAATAAGTGTAATAATGTAAAAGAAACCCATCTTACCACTTAAAATCCCCCATGCTGCACCATCATTTCTATGAGACGTTATACTTAAGAAATTGGGAATTACTTCATAAGAATCTCCAATATTCATCGTCGTCGCGATTATACGTTTCGTTAATTGGTCAATGACTAAAATAACAATCGCTATGATAAGTGAAATCCCAATATAATATTTCTTTTTCATTCACGTGCCTCCATTCACACCTCAATGCTTTGACAACACTCTACATTATAGCTTAATAGACTTTATAAAAAAAGCTACAGTTATAATCTCAAACGATTAAAATTTCATCTATTACGCTTTAGTATTATTTTTAGGATGAATGTAGTTATAATCTTTTACTTCATAAGTACCAATATGTCTTCTTGTTACTTCATATGGTTTTCTATAGTTCATATCAGACACTGTAAGCGAACCATTATCATTTACTTTTTCTACATAAGCAACATGGCCATGATCCCCTTCAGAAGTTTGTAATATTGAACCAGCTTTTGGATGCTCATCTACTTTGTAACCCTCATCCTCAGCTTTGGATGCCCAATACTTGGCATCACCCCATTTGTTGTTAATCATATTTCCGTCTTGACGAATACGATCGAAGGCATAATACGTGCACTGTCCCTTAACATAAGTATTAAATTTCATTGGATTGCTTTGCCAAAAGTGGATAGTAGGTTCCGTCATATCTTGATTATCTACGCCATCGTAAAGCGCACCCCCTGTTAAAAGTGCACTTCCAACTACTATTATTAATAAGAATTTTTTCATTTTATCACACTACTTCTATCGAATTAAATTGGAATAAGAAAATATAAGACTCTTCAATTTTTGTATAAGTGATTTGAGAATATTAAACAATAAGTAGAATTATTCTCGTCATATTTTAAATTAGATAATTATGAGTGAATTGCGTAATGGTACTATTTGGACAGAAGCTAATAAAAGAGAGAAATTATCTAAGGAAGCTATTCGTTCTAATCAAAATTATTTTATAATATCATTATCTACTTGTGTATTTCAAAAATCACTACATAAAACAATTCATTTAAATTTACTACAAAATATTAAATATTTTATCAATAATATAGATAGTTTGCAATTTATTAGTTTGTTATTTTGAAATTTTATAAAAAAAGGCCAACTCACTGAATCAATTTAATCAGCGAATTGACCTATCAGTGATACGTATATTATTTTTTAAACTATTATAAATTTTAGCGCCTACAAATGCGCCCACAATAGCGCCAGTAGTCATGGCCAAATTACTTACAAATGTTTCTTTTTGAGAAGACTGTTGCTTTTCTTCAGCTAAATGATTCATATGTTTCATGAAAATGTCCATTACAGCTTTATGAGCATTCGCTTGTGTATATTTGTAAATCGACCATGGTAAAGTTGGTTCATATTCTTGGAGAGCGATCAAACCTTCATTTGAATCTAGAATACGTCTAAATTCGAATCTAGCATTACCACCATCTCTAGCTAATGCAAGATCGCCACCCACGATTCTATATACAATCATTTCGTTTGTAGAGTCGTGTTCATCTCTCTCCATTCTCAAAATAAATTTATTAATTAGAGGTAAATGAATGTTGAATTCATATTCATTAATATTGCCATTAACTAAGTGTAATGTTATATCATTAATAAATTTTGCATATTCTTGAGCTACATCACGCATTGAATAACTTTTAGGTATTTTAAATCTTGTAATAGCACGAACATCTTTGATCTCGTCTTTTTTATCTTTAGAACTCTTAGATTTAGATTGCTTACTTTTTTTCACTTGGCCTTGCTTTTCTTCTTCTTTTAAAGCTTTTTTCACACTTTCTTCGTAACTAATCTCACCAATTGAAAGTTCAGGATGAATACGATGAGGTTGTGGAATCATATCGTGAACTAAGCTATTCATTAAAGGATAAACCATTTCTTTTGGCACTTGTGATATTAACTGCACCCAATAACGACTTGCCCATATAGGGATAATCGGTAAATCTAATATAGGTAAAGGTTTGTCTAATACGCTGGCTGTACGCTTAATTAGCTCTTTATAGTTCATTACTTCTGGACCAGTTATATCAAATGCTTCATTTTCATTTGGTAAACGGTCTACTAATGCCGCCAATTTATTAATGACATCTTCGATAGCTACTGGTGCAATCATATGGTAGGCCCAACTAGGAAGAATCATTGCTGGTAAACGATCAACTAATCTTTTTAAGATAGGATATGAACTACCTTTAGCACCAATAATTAAACCAGCACGCAATGTACTTACTGGAACACCATACGAACCAAGAATTTTTTCACATTCTAAACGGCTACGTAAATGAGGTGATAGATGATCATCCTTAGGAATGATACCGCTCATGAAAACAATATGGTTGACCCCTTGTGCTTTAGCAGCACGTGCAAAGTTATCTGCAAGCAATGCATCCATATCTTCGAAATTAGCTTGAGTTAATTTTGCACTTGGCATCATAGAATGTACTAAATATATTGCAGTATCAATGCCTTCCATAACCTCTGTAATTTCATCTAAATCAAATAAATCTGCTGCTTTCCAAGTTACGTTCTGTTCATCTTCTTTACTGTCTGCATGACGTGAAATTGCTATAATTTCGTGATTCTCTTTTAATTGCTCTTTTAAATGACCTCCAATATAACCCGAAGCCCCTGTTAACAAAACTTTACCCATAATGCCACTCCTTTTGTCTTTTATATTCAAAACATATCTATATTTAATTTATCGTATAAGAAAGCGTTTAAGCTTATTTATAAGATGTAATATCCCAATCAAACTAATACCAAACATTAAACATTAATTAAATTAAATGAAACAAAATGTATTTTAAAAAAAATAAGTTTCAGTTTTAAATAAGTATATAAAAAAAGTCATATTTGCGATAAGTTCAATCACAAATATGACTTTTGAATTAGCATTTAAACTATATAATCAATATTAAACTAATGTTTTAACAACGTCTTGGCAACGTGGACATAAATGTTCAAGTTCTCCAACTGAACCTAATTCATCACTATAGTTCCAGCATCTTTCACACTTTTCACCTTCAGCGTGTTCAACACGAACATCGCCATGGTAATAAGATTCACCATTCTCAACTGTATCAGTCACTTCTACTTGTGAAACGATAAATAATTGTTGTAAATCTTTAAATTGTTGTAAGAATTCAGCAGCTTTGAAGTGTTCGTTATTACCAATAACGACTTTAGCTTCTAATGATTTACCAATTACTTTATTATTACGTGCCACTTCTAAAGCTCGGTTAACATCATCACGTAACGCCATTAATTGATTCCATTTATCTAATAATTCTCGATCAACCTCTACAACTTTAGGCATATCAGTTAAATGAACGCTTTCTTCTTTAACGTGTGGTGTATGAGACCATACTTCTTCAGCAGTGTGAACTAAGATTGGTGCTAATAATTTAGTCATATCAACTAAGATTTGATATAACACGGTTTGCATGCTACGACGTTTATGCGCATTTTTCTCTTCAATATAAAGAATGTCTTTACCATAATCTAGATAGAAATTACTTAATTCAACATTAATGAAGTTTTGAACTTCTTGATAAATGTTTAAGTAATCGAAGTTATCGTAATGATTAATAGTGCTAGCTGTAAATTCACGTAAACGATTTAATAAGTAACGATCTACTTCTAATAAATCCGCTTCTGGTACAGCATCTGTCTCTGGATTAAAATCATTAATGTTACCTAACATAAATCTTAATGTATTTCTGATTTTACGATATACATCAGAAGTTTGTTTTAAAATTTCATCTGAGATACGTACATCAGCTAAATAGTCAGTACTACTTACCCAAAGACGTGCAATATCGGCACCTTTTTGTTTTACTACTTGGTCTGGCACAATAACATTACCAAGTGATTTACTCATTTTCTTGCCTTCTCCGTCCATTACGAAACCGTGAGATAATAAGAATTTATATGGTGCTTGACCTCTTGTAGCAACTGCAGTTGTGATTGATGAGTTAAACCAACCACGATATTGGTCACTACCTTCAAAGTATAAATCAGCTGGGAAACTTAATTCTGGACGATTTTCTAATACACCTCTATGAGAAGAACCAGAATCAAACCATACGTCCATAATATCTGTTTCTTTAGTAAATTCACCGTTTGGACTTCCTGGATGTGTAAATCCTTCTGGTAATAAATCTTTAGCTTCTCTTTCGAACCAAATATTTGAACCATGTTCAGCGAAGAGATCTGCTACATGATTAACTGTTTCTTTAGTCATAATGATGTCACCATTTTCAGCATAAAATACTGGTAATGGTACGCCCCATACACGTTGACGAGAGATAACCCATTCGCCACGGTCACGAATCATATTATAGATACGTGTTTTACCCCAATCTACTTTAAACTCTGTATCTTCAATCGCATCTAAAATATCTTGTCTTACTTTACTAATTGATGCAAACCATTGCGGTGTAGCACGGAAAATAACAGGTTTTTTAGTACGCCAGTCATGTGGGTAACTATGTGTAATGAAGTCTAATTTTAATAAAGCTTCTTTTTCAGTTAATAAATCTGTAACTGCTTTATTTGCTTTATCATAGAACATACCTTCAAACTGGCCACCTTCTTCAGTGAAGACACCTTTATCATCTAAAGGACTAATTACTGGTAAGTCATATTTTTGACCTACGACATAGTCATCTTCCCCGTGTCCAGGAGCCGTATGAACACAACCAGTACCTGCATCAGTTGTAACGTGGTCACCATTAATTACTAGTGATACACGATCTAAGAAAGGATGTTGTGCTTCAACATATTCTAATTCTTTACCTGTGAATTCTTTTTCTAATTGAATAGTATCTTTATCCCAACCTAAAGCTTCTGAAACTGATTCAGCTAAAGCTTGAGCGATGATATATTTTTTACCATTCACATTGTATTGACCATATTTAAGTTCTGGATGAACTGTAATAGCTACGTTTGATGGAATAGTCCATGGAGTAGTTGTCCAAATGATAAATTGAGCATCTTCGTCAACTACGCCTTTTGTATCTTTGACATCAAATGCAACATAAATAGATGCCGAACGTTTGTCATGGTATTCAATTTCAGCCTCTGCTAATGAAGATTCACTTGATGGTGACCAGTATACAGGCTTTTTACCTTTATAAATAAGGCCTTTGTCAGCCATTTCACCGAATAAACGAATTTGAGCTGCTTCGTATTCAGGTCTTAACGTAATATATGGATTATTAAAATCTCCACGTACACCTAAACGTTTGAAGTCTTGTTTTTGTAACTCAACTTGTTCTAACGCAAATTCCTTACATTTTTCTCTGAATTCAGCGATAGACATTTTTTTGCGGTCTACACCTTTTTTAGTTAACGCTTGTTCAATTGGTAAACCATGAGTATCCCAACCAGGAACATACGGTGCATAGAAACCTTGCATTGTTTTGTAACGAACAATGATATCTTTGATGATTTTATTTAACGCGTGTCCCATATGAAGATTACCATTCGCATATGGTGGGCCGTCATGAAGAATATACGTTTGATTTCCTTTATTTTTATCTAACGCTTTTTGATAATGATCTTCAGCTTCCCATTTCTCTTGAATTTGAGGTTCTTTAGTAGGAAGTCCCCCACGCATTGGAAAATCTGTCTTAGGCATTAATAAAGTATCTTTATAGTTCATATTTGTTTCACTCCTTAAATATAAAAAAGAACTCTAAGTTCAATTAACAGGGACGGAGATTCCGCGGTACCACCCTTATTAACTCAACTTAGAGTTCTCTCATGTTACTTATTTTAATATCGCAAGTCAGTGATATAAGAAATATCCTTTTACTAGGCTCTCACCATATCCTAGCTCGCTGTGAAAAGATAACTATTTCTCACGTGTCTGACTTAATTCAAATCATATTATTTAGTAGATGTTGACTCACTGTTACTTACATTTGCTGTAGAAGTAGCAGATTCACTAGTATGTGTTGATGTAGCTGATGTATCAGTATTTGTATTCTCAGCCTGTTGATTTTGTGCATTAAGTTGTTCTTCAGGTGTAATATCTTGTTTATTTAAATGTTGAAAATTTTCTTGAGTAACTTGTTCAGCATCTATATCATAATTTAATAAATAATCCCAATCATCATTTTTTAATAAATCTAATTGAGCTTCAACAAGCATACGGAAACGAGAACGGAAAACTTTAGATTGACGTTTCATATCCTCAGTTTGGAATGATAAATGACGTGCTTTTTCAATCGCATCATTTACAATCACATCTGCTTGAGCTTGAGCTTTGGCAATTGTAGCTTCTGCTTCTTTATTCGCTGCCACTTTAACTTGCTCACCTGCTTGTTGAGCTTGAACTAAAGCATCACTTACAGATTGATGAACTTGTTGATAAGATTTAATATTAGTATCTCTCTCTTCAACTACTTTTTCAAGTTGTTTTTTTTCTTCTTTTAAACGTTCAATTTCATTACTTAATTGAGTTAAATAATCACTTACTTCAGCAGGTTCTAAACCATTTTTTACTTTTGTAAATTCTTTATTTTTAATTTCATTCGGTGTAAAAGGCATCTTATATCCTCCTCAAATCGGACTTTTTATAAACACTTATTCCAAATCTTATACCTTTATTTAAATAATGTTTGGTAAGTAATATGAATTTTATCTTTTTTCGTGCGACCACCCACATCGGTAATTTGAGCTCGCCCAAAACCTTGAATGGATAGTAAATCATTGATTTGTACTTGGAAATCTGGAGAATCGATAATGGTATGATTCACTTTTACGCGTTTTTTCTCAATAAGTTGTTTCGCAATTGCTCTCGATTTATGAATCATTTCTTTTAAAACGACATCTAATCTTAACGCGCTAACTGTGCTACCATGACTCTTCCAATTCTCTACTGATTGTATCATATCTTTAAATGGAATAGAATTAAGTTTAACTGATGCACCTTTAATCTTCGTTAATTCTGTCATAATATATGATTCTAATTGTTTTGTCAAAACGAATTGTATCGTTTCTCCTACTACAATATCGCCTACTTGTTCTCTTTCAATACCTAGTGACATTAACGTTCCCAATACATGTTGGTGTTGAAGTGTGACAAATTTTTCAGGATAATCAATTTGAATTAGCGTAATTTCATAATCTTCTTCAGTAGGTTCATAGTAACATGGCGCAATAATGGCTCTTTTTCTCTCAGAATGAGGGCCGCCAAAAAATTGCACATGCATATCGTCAAAACTTCCAACAACTACTTCAAGAATATATTGTCCTCTAGGATCTAAAAAGTTTGTTAGTACTGGAGCATATTGGTGATTCACTTGATCACATTTATCGATTAATTGATCAATCAAAGGATGTTCTTCATTTCTAAAGTGTTGATAAATATCTATTATAGGTACCTCCCTTTTTTTATTTTTCGGAAAATGAACTTACTATTATATTAACTATGAACTTAAGACTAAACATGATAGGAGGCTAAGACAAATGAATGTCCTAGCCTCTTCAAAAATTTATTTCATTATTAAATAATTTATAATCATAGCAAAAATACTTTTTAATCCCCATTGGAATAAAACTAGTACAAATAATGCTACAAGTGATGAAATATCAATCATACCAATTGGGGGAATAATTTTTCTAAACGGCTCTAAAAATGGCTCATAAATTTTAGATAAAAATTCACCAAATTTAGACTCCCTGATACTTGGCACCCATGATGTGAAGAAATAAATAATCATACCAAAATAGTAGATTTGAACTAGCACAAGTATAAAGTTAAATATATTAGCTAATAGGCCGATGTCCATAGACTATTCTCCTTACTCGTAATGATGCGCTTCCATTTGTTCGATATGATCAGTAATACTTCCAGCGACCTCTACATTATCAGGCGTACAAAGGAAAATATCAGTACCAACACGTTGAATATCTCCACCAATTGCATATACAGTGCCACTCAAAAAGTCGATAATACGTTTAGCTGATACTTTATCAATGCGTTGTAAATTAACTAAAGTCGCACGACGATTTTTTAATTCGTCTGCAATATCTTGTGTATCTGAGAAAACACGAGGTTCGAATAAACACATTTTTGAACTTTCATATGTAGAATAACCTTGTGTAGATTGGTTCATAGTTACTACGTTTTTAGAATTCGACTTAGTAGGCGTATTGTTCATACGATTCTTCCTTTCCTCTGTGTTATAATTTCGTGATGTTTTCTTTTGAGGCACTGTCTTCAAATTATTTTGTTGTGTTTGTGGTCGCTCTGTTGTTTGATTTTGTTGTGCTTTATTTTGTGTTTCTTCCCTTTGAACGACACGTTGTTGACGTTCTTCAGGACTTTCTACTTCTTCTTCATCTTCCATTAGAAAAAAATTATTAAATAAATCTTTAATAGCCACGGGGCTCACTCCTATTCTCCGACAAGTTTAGTCCCTATTCTGATAAATGAAGCACCTTCCTCTATAGCAATTTGGTAATCATTACTCATTCCCATAGATAATAACTCGCACGGTGCATAATCTAATTTAAGGTTTTTAATTTCGTTACGTTTTAATCTTAATTGTTTAAATAATTGACGAATATAATCACTATCTTCAGTATAAGGCGCCATAGTCATTAAACCAACAACTTTAATATTACTAAATTGTTGAAGTTGTTGAATAAAGTCATACACTTCATCTAATGCAATACCATGCTTACTTTCCTCACCTGAAACATTAACTTGCACAAAGCATGAAATAACATGGTCTGCTCTTTTATTAATTTCCTTGGCAAGACTTAAGCGATCTAATGCATGAAGATAA
The DNA here is from genome assembly GCF_002902575.1 of Staphylococcus croceilyticus. GTDB lineage: Bacteria > Bacillota > Bacilli > Staphylococcales > Staphylococcaceae > Staphylococcus > Staphylococcus croceilyticus. The sequence goes on from NZ_PPRD01000145.1 coordinate 42,142, forward strand.
TCTATTTCGTTAATAACTTCTTTAACTTTTCTTGATTGTAAAGAGCCAATAAAATGCATAGTAACATCGTCAGGCAACGCTTTTTTCTTCTCAAGAAATCCTTCTAAACGGTTCTCTCCAAAATGGCGTAAACCTGCTTCATATGCTTCTTTAGCTCGGTCTATTGTAACATATTTTGTAACCGCAATCACGTCAGGTACAGTAGAAGTCTCACTTTTGTCAATATGCTTATTAATTTCATTTTTAATTGCTTCTAAATTTTGTTTTACTTCCATTTAAATATCAACCTCGTGTTATAAAGTTAAAATTGCAATATGCAGATAAACCCTTTCATTCAACTGCGTCATATAATTAGGCAGTAGCGCAAATGTTTCTTGAATATGATTTCTAAATAACAAATTTTCTATCGATCAGTCTATAGATCATTAATTATTTTATCGGCAAGCTAACATGTGATATTAGAAGAATAAATTAATATTTTTGACCTATAAATCCCATCATTCTTCCAGTTTGCCCCTTTTCAATACGATAAGAGAAGAACATTGATAAGTCTTCTGAAGTTGCATACTCAGTAATATAGATGTTCTCTTTAGGCACACCCTTATTTTCTAGTAAAAGAGCATTTGCGCGTTTCAAATCAATGCCATGACAGTCATTATCACGTGTTTCAATATATTGAGTGCTATCAATAGGTAAAGTTTCAAATTTAGATTTAATATCATCATTGATTTCATAACTCATTGAAGTCGCAGGACCAATAACAACTTTTAAATCTTTATAGTCAAAATCAACATGATTTAGCATTTTCACAACGATTTGACTATATGTGCCTCTCCATCCAGCATGTGCTAATCCTATGAAGTGATGTTTCTCACTATAAAAGTAAACAGGCACACAGTCTGCATAACACATCGTTAATAATACATTAGAGTCATATGAATAGAGACCATCGATGCCGTAAAGTTGATCGCTAAGTTGCTCAATATTTACACCTTGATGTTTTTGAGTAACGTGTGCAATTTTATCTTCGTGGGTCTGAGTAGGGAAAATCCATTCATTTCTTGGATATCCAATAGCTTCAGCTAAAATCTCTTGATGGCGTGTAACGTTATCTTGATCATCATCTATGTACCGTGCCATATTAAATGAATGCTCAGGATATAAACTATAACCCCCATCGCGCGTCGTAAAGCCTAGTGTGATATTTTTTAAATCTTTAGCTTCGTAGTTCAAATAATGAGGATGTTTAACAAATTGCTCAGACACGTGAATAACCACCTTGTAAAAAGTTATGTTTGCATATAATAAACGTTTGACCGTATTAAGTTTACTCTAAATATGAATATAAATTTATTATATAACATTCTTCACTCTGTTTTAAAGTATATGAAAAAGAGTAGAACAGAATTCTTTATAGAATGTCCAGTTCTACTCCAACTAATATAGTTACATAGTGAAATCAACGATAATAATTTGTTAATTACTTCTATGCTTAATATTATAATATTCTAACCTGATAATTTATGGATTAACGTCTAGTTCTTCTAGAACGTCTTTCTTCTCTATTTCTGATGAAGCTAGGAATATCGTCATCCTTAGTTGAATGACTTCTTTCGTTTACACTTTCAGATGCACGTGAACTTGAAGAACTATGAGAGAATGAGTCTTCTTTAGGTGCACTTTGTGTTGAAGTGCCTGTAGCACTTACACTTGAACCAAAGCCTGTGCTTGAAGCTTTACGGCCTTGTGATGTTGGTTTATCTTCGAAACCTGTAGCAATAACTGTTACAACGATTTCGTCTTGTAATTCAGGATTGATTACAGTACCGAAGATCATGTTTACATCTTCATCAGCAGCATCTTGAACGATATCTGCAGCTTCTTGAGCTTCGAAAAGTGATAATGATTCTCCACCAGTAATGTTCATTAACACACCTTGAGCACCAACGATTGATGTTTCAAGTAATGGAGATGAAATAGCTTTTTTAGCAGCTTCAACAGCTCTGTTTTCACCTGAAGATACACCAATACCCATTAATGCTGAACCTTGGTTAGACATAATTGTTTTAACGTCAGCAAAGTCTAAGTTTACTTCACCAGATACAGCGATTAAATCAGAAATACCTTGTACACCTTGACGTAATACGTTATCTGCTTCTTTAAATGCTTCCATCATTGGTGTAGATTTATCAACGATATCTAATAAACGGTCATTAGGGATAACGATTAATGTATCAACTGCAGCTTTCATTGCTTCTACACCTGCAGCAGCTTGTGTAGAACGTTTGCGGCCTTCGAAACCAAATGGACGAGTTACAACACCAACAGTTAAAGCGCCCATTTCTTTAGCGATTTTTGCAACAACTGGAGCAGCACCTGTACCAGTACCGCCGCCCATACCAGCAGTTACGAATACCATGTCCGCGCCTTGGATAGCATCTTCAATTTGTTCACGAGATTCTTCAGCAGCTTTTTTACCAATTTCAGGATTAGCCCCTGCACCAAGTCCACGTGTTAATTTTTCACCAATTTGGATTTTAGATTCAGCTTTAGATAAATTTAAAGCTTGTCCATCTGTATTAATTGCGATAAATTCAACATTATTCATGCCGTGGTCAATCATGCGGTTAACAGCGTTATTACCGCCACCACCTACACCGATGACTTTTAAAGTCGCCATATGATTAAATCCTTGTTCAAATTCTAACATTTATATTTCCTCCTAGTCTTAATGGCCAATCATTCAAATAGAGATTTCATAAGTTTTTTAAATTTGCTCTCTTCTTTTTCAGGTCTTTCATGTTCATCATAGTGGTGTTCTACATCTTGATGTTCATCATGGCTATCATACTTATCATGTTGTTCTGCTCTGTCCACTCTTTCTTGTGGCTCGTGGTAGCCTTCTTCATAAGTATCTTCATTTTTGTTTGACTTACGTTTAAACCAGTCAAAACCACTAGATTTAGAAGTGTTATCTTTGTCATTATTTTCGATAACTTCTTCTTCAAATTCATCATTGTCTTGATAATTCATTGTAACATAATCTAATAATTCATCAAAAGTGATACTGCTAGATATTGTAGAAATAGCTGAAGTGAATTCAGGTTTTCTAATACCCATTTGAGATGGTGTGTGGATTCTTATTTTCTCATTTACCATTGTATTTAATAATTCTTTAACACCAAGTAAATTTGAAGTACCACCAGTAACAATGAAACCACCGTTCACTTTTGTTAAACCTAAATCAACTAATACATCAAATACTTCATCAAAGATATCTTGCATTGTTCTTTCAATGATAGCGCTTAAATCTTTTTGAGTATATTCTACTAATTCATCGCTATCTACTTGATCAACAGTAAATACATCTTGATCAGACGCTGAATTAGTAAACGCGTGTCCATATTGATGTTTAACCTTTTCAGCTGTTTCATATGTAGTATTTAACTCTTCAGCAATGTCGTCTGTAATGTCACGACCAGCGAGTTCAATAGAATCAGCATCAACTAACTCGCCACGCTCATAAAAAGCGATTTGAGTTAAATCTTCACCAATATCAATTACACATGCGCCTAATTCTTTTTCAGTAGCTGTAAGAATTGAACCATAGTTATACGCATCAGAATAAACGTCTAATACGTCAACGCCACATGATTCAACGCATTTAATCATATTTATTAAAATAGATTTGTGAATTGCAATAACGCCCGCTTCTACTCTTAAAGAATGTCTAGCAATTAATTCTTTAGGATCAGAAACCTCATTATCACCATCTACAATAAATCGAATTGGGAAAACATCGATAACATCTGTATCTGGAACTTCATTTTTTTGTCTGATACCTTCTAACACATTTTCAATGTGTGTTCCATTAATTTCAGTATCTTCATAAAAATCAATTTCATTTGCTTCATCGTACACTTCAGTACCAATGATAGGTAACTTCAAGAAAACTTCTTTTATATCTACACCTGAGGCGATAGAAGCTTTTTTAATTGTATCTTTAATTGCTTGTTTAGCAATATCAAAATCATCAATCAATCCGTTCTTAATACCACTAGTGTAGGTTTGTCCTGTACCTATCACATTTATACCATTGTGAAATTTTTCGCCTACTATTGTTTTAACACTTGATGAACCAATATCTATGCTTACATAGTAATGTTCCTCCATAGATAGGCACCTCCTGACAAATTACTATTAAAATACACTATATTTAGTTTACAATACGTCGATTGGCTTGTGAACTATAAACGTATATTAATATCGAAATTTTTTAATTATTTGAATCTGATTGTTCGTTAATTTTATTCAATGCACTTTGTAATTCATTTTTAGCATCATTTTCTTCTTGTGTCTTTTGCTGTAAAACTTGGTTCGATTTAGAATTATTGGCGTCATTTTCGTTATATGGAATAAATGATGCGCCTACAGATAAGTCGATATAACCTTGAGTTTGAAGGTTACCTGAATCATCTTTGTTAAGTGATTGTGACATTTGTGGATAATATTTCAATTTATCCGCAATGGTTTTATAATCACCAACTACTTGCATTCCATCTTTCATATATAACAATATTCTACTTTGCTTATTTGCTTCAGGTGCATAGCTAATTTCTGAAATCATATCTCTAACTTCTGAAGACATATTTGAAAGTGATTTAACCATGTTGTCTTTATCTGAACCTTTGAAGCCATCTAAGATAGGTCCACTACCAGCGATATCACCTTTATAATCTTTCAATTCTTTGTTGCCTTCAATAATCGGAGTATATTTATTTTTATCTTTTACTACACCCACGACATTGTTTTCAGTTACTTGAACATTTAACGTATTAGGTAAACGTTTTTTTATTTCTACATTCTTCACTAAAGGATTTTGTTCTAAATTGTTAATTCCTTTTCTTTTACTATAAGTGTACATACGAGAACCTGGTTTGACATCAAGTGCCTTTTCAACCTGTTGGTTACTCAAATTTTTATTTCCACTAATATTAATGTGAGAAATTCTGCTTAATGGCGTAAACATATATATTAAAAATAAAAGAATTAATAATATTAATGACGTTAGAATGATATATTGAATTCTCTTTTGTCGTTTACGTCGATCAATTCTTTGTTGCTCACGCTTTTCTTGTAACGTCATATGTGCATATTTATCTTCTTTTTGTTTACGGTTAGTCGTATTGCTTTTTCTATCCTCACGCTCTTTTCTTGGATTAGAAAATAGGTCTGTCATTTTAGTTTTAAAAGTTTGAAATTGATTATCTTTTCTAGAACTTGCACTTGCATGATGACTAGTCTTATTTTGATTACGTTCTTTTTGCGAATCTTCTTTAAGTTCTTCTTTAGATTCCTCTAAAGGTTCTTCCTTATGATGCTGCTTTTCATTACTATCTTGCGTTGCGCTAGGTTTATCTTCATTTTCAAAAGTTGGAGATTGATTGAATTTACTATCTTCAGTATCCTCAATCTCTTTATCTTTTAATTCACGATTTTTTCGTTCAATTGAATCCTTAATAGATCTCACTTTAGTATTTCTGTTATTTTTACGTTCATCCACGAAATTTCACACCCTTTAGTAAGACGGTAAGTGTGCACGGAAGCTTTCAATAAATCGTTCTCCACGTTCTTCAAAAGTATTATATTGATCCCAACTTGCACAAGCTGGAGATAATAACACGACATCATTAGGTTCAATGACATCTTGCACTTTTTTCACTGCATCTTCGACGTCAGTAGCTTTAATAACAAGTTTACCTTGACTATTACCTAATTTAGCAAATTTTTCTTGTGTTTCACCAAAGACAACCATTACTCTAACATTTTTCATGTAAGGGATAAGCTCATCAAATTCATTACCGCGGTCTAAACCACCACATAACCAAATAATAGGTTGTTTAAATGAATTTAAAGCAAATTGTGTTGCTAAAGTATTTGTTGCTTTCGAGTCATTGTAGTATTTATTTGTGCGGTTAGTACCGATATATTGTAATCGATGGTCAATACCTGAAAACGTAGTTAAACTATCAACAATCGCTTTAATTGGAACACCAGCTAAGATAGCAGCTAATACAGCAGCTAAAATATTTTCTAGGTTATGTTGTCCAGGTAAAACTAAGTCATCAACATTAATAATTCTAATGCCTTTGTAAATAATAAAATTATTTTTAATATAGATGCCTTCCACTTCTTGTTGCGTTGAGAAGTATAATGTCTTAGCTTTTAAATTTTCAGATTCAATAAGATGACGTTGATGATAATTACAAATTAAATAATCGTCTTCAGTTTGATTTTTATAAATTTGTTTTTTAGCATTTTGATAATTCTCAAGTGTCTCATGATAATCTAAATGTGCTGAATATATATTAGTAATAATTGCAATATGAGGTCGGTATGTTTCAATGCCTAATAATTGGAATGATGATAATTCAGTAATTAAATATTCCTCTGGTTGAGTTTCTTGAGCAACTTTTGAAGCTACATAACCAATATTTCCAGATAGACGGCCTGTAAGCCTACTTTTACTAAACATATCTCCAATTAATGAAGTTGTAGTTGTTTTACCATTTGTGCCAGTAACGGCAATAATTGGTGCTTCTGAAATTAAATAACTTAACTCTACTTCAGTTAGAATTTTTAATCCGCGTTCTTCTGCTGCTTTAATGATTGAGACCGTATACGGAATACCCGGATTTTTTACAATGATGGGATTGTTATCTAATAATGAAGCTGGATGACCGCCATCAACAATTTTAACGCCTAAAGTTTCTAAATCTTTTGCATGGGGATCTTGAGATAAATCTTTACCATCATTTACAGTGACTTTGGCGCCTAATTTGACTAATAATTTTGCTGCTTCATAGCCACTTTTTGCTAATCCTACTACAAGAACTTCTTTATTTTCTAATCCTGTATAATTTAGCATCTTAATGCACTCCTATCCATAATCCGATTAATCCTGAAATTAAACCTACTGTCCAAAATACTGTAACAACTTTCCATTCGCCCCAACCACTCAATTCAAAGTGATGATGAATAGGACTCATTTTGAAGATACGCTTCTTAGTTAACTTGTATGAAGCAACTTGTAACATAACTGATAGTGTTTCAACTACAAATACTAATCCAATTAGAAGTAATGATAATTCTTGATTTAACATAATTGAAATAGTAGCGAATATACCACCTAATGCTAAGCTACCTGTATCCCCCATGAACACTTTAGCTGGGTTTAAGTTATAAGGTAAGAAACCTAATAATGCGAAAATCATAATAATACAGAATGTACCAATTGCTGGTGAATCTGTAACAAAACTCATAATTGCATACATCGTAAATCCAATGATTGATAAACCAGTGGCTAAACCATCTAAACCATCAGTTAAGTTAACTGCATTTGAAAATCCAACTTGCCAAAAAACAATGAAAATAATATATGCAAATGATAATGGAATACTTACATTAGTAAATGGAATATTAAGATTAGTTGAAAATTCAATTAAATGAAAGACATCACTAAGAATGAAGAAAATAACAGCAATAGCAATTTGAGCTAAGAATTTTTGTTTACTCGTTAAGCCTTGATTATTTTTCTTAACTACAATGATGTAATCATCAATAAAACCAATCAAACCAAATCCAATCGTTACAAATAATAACAAAATAATTGGGTTAGAATTGTCAACAAAAAATATAGCTATGATAGAAGTTATGATAATACTGATGAGGAATGTAAGACCACCCATTGTAGGTGTACCTGTTTTTTTCATATGGCTTTGTGGCCCTTCCTCACGTATACTTTGACCAAATTTCATTCGTTTAAGCGTTGGGATCAATAACGGCACCAAAATGAAGGTGATGAGTAGTGCGATAATCGCAAGTATAAAAAGCATGATATTCTCCTTTATGTATATTAAATTTTTGCGAAATTAAGTATAAATTTCTAGCTTTCGTTTTCAATCATCTTAAGTTTATCAATTTTCGAAATAACTTCACATAGTTTAAGTATGAAATAAGTTTAGGAAAAAAGAAGTGATGCTGAAATAGAATTAAAATTAAAGTTTTTTAATCTAATATTTTAGCTTCTATTAGAATTGAAACTAAAATGTTTCTATCTATTTCAACTTCTTCTATTATTTTCCTAACTTATACTATTGATACTTCATTTCATCTTAGTTTGAATCACTTTCAGATGATGATTTATTGTTCTCATCAGAAGATGAACTATTGTCATTTTTAGAATCTTTATTATCTGAAGAAGAACTATTGTTATTTTTATTGGATTCTTTATTATCAGAACTGCTATTGTCCGAATTTGAAGTATTATCACTTGATGTACTACTAGAGGAATCATCTGGATCCTCAGGAGATAAATCTACTTCAATCTTACTATTGTCTTTCAACGTGGCACCTTCTGAAACAGATTGCTTAGTTACAAAGCCATTGCCATTCGTCGTAACATTGATACCTGTTAGTTCTTGGAAAGTAAGGACATCATCTTTTGTCCAGCCTTTCATATTTGGCATTGTAATATCTCCATCAGTCAATAACATCACTTTACTATTTGGTAATAGTTTTGTATTAGCTTTCACAGATTGAGATTTAATATTGTCACCATTTCCAATAACTACAGGTTGTAAGTTTTGCGATTTCAAACTATTTTCTGCTTTTTGAGCACTTTGTCCTGAAACATTTGGCACTTTACTATATTGAGCAGATTTAGTTTCATCTTTATTCGAACCAACATTTAGGTATTTCAAAGTATTTTCCATAATTGGTTTAAATGCTTTACTTACACCTAATTGATAAGCTTCTTCATCATTTTTCTGAGCTAAACTCATACCCGCATAAACAATCACACGTGGATTTTTCTTAGGTGCATCGCCGATAAAGCTTACAAAGTAAGGGTTGGCACCTTTAACATAACCTCCGCCATTTTCGTCGGCAACTTGGGCAGTACCTGTCTTACCTTCAATATCATAGCCATCCACACGATAGTTAATAGCATGGCTCTTCTTACTGTTAACTACTTTATCTAACTCAGTTTCAACTTTACTTGCTGTATCTGCAGAAATTGGTTTACCAGCAACTTTCTTTTCACCTTTATAAAATGTTTTTTTAGAAATTGGGTTGTCAATACTTTGAACAAACCAAGGTTTCAACATATCGCCTTTATTAAAGAATGAAGATTGCGCTTGTATCATTTGAACAGGTGTGACAGTTGTTGATTGACCGAATGCAGATGTTTTTTGTTGTAACTCATTTGACCATCCAATATTGCCACTCGCTTCGCCATCAAACATGCCATCTGTTGATTTACCGAAACCAAATTTTTCATACCAAGATTTCATCTTATCGGCGCCTACTAAATCTTGTAAGTGCATCATTAAGGTGTTTGAAGAATACGTGAAACCTAGAGACATAGGAATTTCGCCCCAACCTGTTTTATTCCAGTCAGAAATTCGAGAACCCATAATGTCGCGATGTCCTGATTCGTATTTTTCATTCGGTTTAAATTTGCCTTCTTGAATTGCTGCAGCTAAACCAAATGATTTAAACGTTGATCCAGGTTCATAAGTATTTTGATATAAATCATTTGCCCATTTTTTACCAAAATCTTTACCCGTCTCTGGATTAAATGTAGGTCGCTGACTGTAGGCTAAAATCTCACCCGTTTTAGCGTCCATTACTACAGCAAATAAATCTTTAGGATCATATTGATTAACCATGCCATCTAACGCTTCTTCTACAAATACTTGAATATTTGAATCGATTGTTAAATGAACGTCATCGCCGCGTTTAGGTGCTTTCTCATGTTTAGAATTAGGAGCGATATAACCCCATATATCTTGAATATAAGATAATGTACCTTTTTGTCCATTTAAATAACTATTAAATATTTTTTCGACACCTAACGCACCATTTAATGCACCAGTATCTGGATTTTTTTGCGCCATACCTATTAAGTGAGAAGCAAAATTACCATTTGGATAAAATCTTTCTGTCTCAGGATATAATAAAATACCTGGTAAATTCATTTTTTCTAATTTTTGCTTGTCTTGATATGTTAAATTCGTTCCTTTTTGTCCGAATTCAACTTGGAAGGCCTTTTTTTGATTTAAACGTTTTTCAATTTCCGAAGGCTTCATATCAATCACTTTGGATAATTGTTCTGCAGTTTTCTTTTTATCTTTCACGTAGCGAGGTTTATCTCCATTCTCGCCTGCGCTTTTATCTACAACTGCTACAACTTTAAACCTTTCAACGTCTTCAGCTAGTACCTTGCCATTTCTATCATAAATCTTACCTCGTTCAGGTTGTTCCTGATTTTTTACGAGATATGTTTCGTTGGCACGCATAATCAAATTTTGCCCATCCGAGTGTCCAGTTAACATGATATAAGAGTATCTTAAAACCAATATAAAAAAGAGCAGTCCGAATATACCAACAAGGAGGACTGCTCCTAATTTATTTTTTCTAATTTTAATTTTTCGCTTCGCCATTAGTACGCACTACCTTTACATTATCGTTCTTTAAGCTCATACCTTGTTGTTTAGCTTTATTGTAAATGCGTTCGTAAGAAGAGTTTTTCTTAATTTCAGATTGTATTGCACTATTTTCACTAGATTGTTGTTCAATTCTTTGATCCAAATCTGCTATTTTGCCATTTGTATCATACGCATCCATTTTTAAAGATAGCAGATAGATTGCAATGACAGCAATAGCAGTAACAAGTGTTATGTATAAAAACTTCTCAAACCTTGTAAGTTGAACAACTACCTTTTTGGTAACCGTGCGGGTCTGAGGTTCAGATTGTGGTTGTTGCTTCGGTATGCTTGTGTGCTGGACTTCTTCATATGGTTCATATATTTTTTCTACAGCCATCTTCAATTACTCCTCATTTTAATATTTCTGCGACACGTAATTTTGCACTACGCGCTCTATTATTCTCATCTAAATCTGCTTCTGTAGCAGTGATGGGCTTGCGATTAACTCTTTTTAGTTTAGGTGTATACTCTTCAGGAATAATTGGTAACCCTCTAGGTACGTCAGGTCCTTTCTCATATTCTTGGAAAATCTGTTTACACAGTCTATCTTCCAATGAATGGAAAGTAATTACTGAAATTCTACCTCCTACATTGACTAATTCAATTGCTTGTTCAATCGAATCTTCAAATGCAGATAATTCATCATTCACTGCAATACGAATCGCTTGAAAGACACGCTTTGCAGGATGACCACCTTTTCTACGAGCTTTGGCTGGAATACCTTCTTTAATAATATCTACAAGCTCTAATGTTGTTTCAATCGGTTGTTGTTCACGATGTGCTTCAATACGTCTCGCTATTTGTTTTGAAAATTTCTCTTCACCATAACGATAAAAAATCTTAACAAGCGCTTCATAAGACCAGTCATTCACGACCTCATAAGCACTTAACGCTTGTGTTTGATCCATACGCATATCAAGTTTAGCATCGTGGTGATAACTAAATCCTCTTTCAGGGACATCTAATTGCGGACTAGAAACGCCCAAATCATAATAGATACCATCTACTTTTTCAATTTCTAAGTTTTTTAAAATGTCATTCAATTCTCTAAAGTTACTATGTACAAACGTGACTTTATGTAGATGATCTTTCAAGACTTCCTTAGCATTTTCTAAAGCGTTTGTATCTTGATCAATCGCAATTAATCTACCGTCATCGTTTAATTGATTTAATAAATAGAGTGCGTGACCGGCACCACCAAGCGTACAGTCTACATATATGCCATCTTCTTTGATGTCTAAATAATCAATTGTCTCTTTTAGCATAACGCTTACATGATGAAACACGGTAAATTCCTCCATTAAAAATCAAAATCTATTAAATCTTCAGCAATATCTTCGAAACTTTCTTCAGATTCATCATAGAAATCATTCCATGTTTCTCGATCCCAAATCTCAATACGATTGGAAACGCCTATTACTGTACATTCTTTAGTTAAATTAGCGTACTTCCTCAAATTTTGAGGGATATTGATACGCCCTTGTTTATCTAGCTCCACTTCAATTGCACCAGAGAAGAACATACGCATAAACTTACGTGCGTCTTTTTTTGTCATAGGTAAGGTTTTCATTTTCTCTTCAATCTGTTGCCATTCTTCAAGCGTATAACCAAACAAACATTTATCAAGGCCTCGTGTGATAATAAATCGTTCACTTAAGTCATATCTAAACTTAGCAGGAATAATCATACGACCTTTAACATCAAGTTGATGCTCGTACTCTCCCATGAACATTATTATCACCTCACCTTATTTATAATTTACCACATCTCACCACTATCCTCCACTAATTATGTAAAATATCTTAAAATTCCTTTTTCCGACAAAAAAACACCTATTTTATCACAAGGATAAAATAGGTATTTTTCGATAGAATCAATGTTTTATTATGATTTGGTTAAATGTATATTCAAGTGGTGGATGAGTGGAGGGACTGAACACATCTATCCCAAATTCATTCATAATTTGTAGTGGATTCCAAATTCTTTCTTGTAAGCCACCCATTGGGTGTAATACATATTCAAGTTCTCTAAAGTGTTTCATACTAATATCATTTTCACGTTCAATATTGAGTAAATAACGTTGAAGCAAATAATCATATTGTGTATTGTGAATTTCACTATTTTTTTCTACTAAATTAATATTGTCCTGATTACCTTTTACTTCATCTAATAAATGTTGATATATTTTAACATGATCTTTTTTAAGCTGTTCAACTTGTTGAATAAATGACTCTGATGCCTTTTCACGAACAAATTTAGTTCTATCTTCTTCAATACCATCTTTAATTACTTTATGCACATCTAATTGATATTGACTCAATAATTTATCAGTTCTTTGTGTCATATATGTTATTTTAAGACGAGGCATGACAATTGGCATCTCAATATTTAATAAATTAAACACCTCATTAAGCTCAGCCCAATATTTAATTTCACTTGGTCCTCCAATGAAAGCTACCGTATTAAAGAGCCATTCTTCCATAACTGGTCTCGTGACTACATTATTTGAAAATCGATGTGGTTCTGTCTCAATTAATTTCAATATTTCTTCTTTAGAATACGTTACTTCTGATTTACTTAATTTGAAGTGATTTTCTTCTTTAGATAATAACTGTCTCATATTGTCTTCATGAAGGAAGAGATGAACATTTGTATCCGTCTGTATCATTTGATTCAAGCCAGCTTGCATGGTTTGAGATTGCGTATTTCTAAATGCTTGATCAATCTCTTCATGATGTTGAATCATGTCTTTTAAAATGGGCTTCTCAAGTTCTCTTAACGCTTCATATTGTGCGTCAATAAACAACACACCATATTCTTTAAACACTTCATGAAGCAAAGCTTTGAACATATCTGTCCATGAATCATATTGCTCAATAATATCTAAACAAAGTGAATAAAGGGACTTTGTATGTTCAGTTTCTTTCAATTCTTTGAAAAAGCTTTTTAATCCTTCAGCAAGTGCTTCTTTATCAGGTGAATAACGTGATACATTAGTTTCTGGAGGCGTCATTGTATGGTATTTCACTTTATGCAATTGCGCCTCTTTTGTGTTGAAAACATATGTATGATTCACTTCATCGAAATCATGGTCTTCCCCAGCAATCCAAAATACTGGTACCACTTTTTTATCATACGTTTGACTTAATTGATGACTTAAAGTTACTATCGAAAGAATTTTATGGAAGGTATACAACGGACCACCAAATAGTCCCGCTTGTTGACCGCCAATCACAACTTTAGCGCCATCAGACAATGCTTCAAGATGACGTTTTTGCGCATCTGAAAGTTTAAGATCTTCCATATATGAAGCAATGATTTGACTTAATTGCTGTTCCCTACCATTACTAGGCTGTTTCATACGCTTGTCAAAACTTGCCTTCTCAGTGGGATTATATTGATAAAATTTTAATAATTGTTCATCGCTATTTTTCAATTTTGTAATAAACGAATCTTTTTCTTTAAAATATGTTACTCGACAGTCCATATCCATACTCCTTCAATATAGCTATTACTCATATAGTATAAAGATTATATCCTTATCTGACAATTTAACGGCTTAAATATTTAAAGTTTCTTTCACAATTTGTCTTACTATTTTAATAATTACTATATAAATAAATGAAATTTACACAATACTTACGTTATAATAGATAAAAAGAACAAAGGGGAGATTGAATATGAGCGAAGTTAAACATCTTGAAATCAATTATAAAACAGATGAACTATTTGAAGCATTTAGAGAATTTGGCAATAAAGACTTATATATGGTCGAAGAGTTAAAAGGTCAAATGATCGATGCAAGCTCTGAGTCACCATTTTATGGCATTTTTAATGGTGAAAACCTAGTCGCTCGCATGGCTTTATTAAAAAAAGGTGACGTAGAAGAAAGCTATTTCCCGGATTATGATGATTATTTATTATTATGGAAATTAGAAGTATTAGAAAAATATGAAAATCGTGGCTATGCGAAAGAATTAATTGATTTTGCTAAATCATTCAATACACCTATAAAAGCGATTGCTCGTCAAGATTCTAAACAATTCTTCATCAATCACGATTTTGAAGATGTAGAGGCTAAAAATCCAGAAGGCCATGATGTGCTAGTTTGGTCACCTGACAATAAATAATAATTTAGGGCGAATTAGAAATTAAATGATTTTAATTTCTAATTCGCCCTTTGACTTATGCTTCTTCTTTTTCAATAATTTCTACTAATTCACTCAAATTCTTAATTTCATAATCTGGTTTAATCTCAGACTCGTTACTTTTATCTCTATAGTTAAACCAACATGTTGCTATGCTAGCATTTTTTCCACCTAACACATCAGAAGTTAAAGAATCCCCTACGATTAATGAATACTCTTTTTTATCTTTTCCAATGCGTTCGTAAACATAATCGAAAAATTCAGTCATAGGCTTTTGATAACCTGTCTCTTCCGAAATAAAAACACCTGCAAACACATCTTTAAAATCCAATTGTGCAATTCGGCGTTTCTGAGTGTCAGTTACACCATTAGTCACAATGTATAAATTACATATTTGAGCTAAACGATCAATCGTTTCTAATGCTAAATCGAAATATTTCACTGGCGCTTTCGCCAACTCATCTCTAAATCTAATGTCTGCTTCCTTTCCATCTACTTCTATCCCATAATGACTAAAATATTCGATAAAACGATGTGAAAGCACTTCTTCTTTAGTTAATTCATTTTTTTGAAAAGCTTCCCAATGTGCTTGATTCACTTTTTTAAAAAATTGAAAGTCCTTTTCTGTAGGATAATGATTATAAAATTTCGCCATCTTGTGAAACGCTTTATCTTCTGCATCATAAAAATCAACAAGCGTATCATCAAAATCTAATAAAATCGTATTATATTTCATGTTCAACATCCTTAATCAATTTTTCTATAAATAGAATTCTTTTTTATAAGAATTATTTTAACAAATTTTGGAATAAACAAATAACACAAAAAAAGACCAGAGCGCTTGCCCTGGTCAATCGTTAATATTTAATTATTAGAAACCGAAGATTTTGCCTAGTGCACCTACACCGTTTTCTACGATACCTACGATGCTTGTACCTAATTTAGCCCAATCGTGTCCTTGACCTGCTTGTACTGCGTTTGCAATTGCTTCTGCTAATTTTTGCATTATAATCTCTCCATTTCATTATTTTTATTTTTTGAAAAACTAAGTAATTTATGAATGTTCAGCTTATATTAGAAACCGAAGATTTTGCCTAAGAAACCTACACCGTTTTCTACGATACCTACGATGCTTGTACCTAATTTAGCCCAATCGTGTGATTGACCTGCTTGTACTGCGTTTGAGATTGCTTCTACTAATTTTGACATGTGAATCGCTCCATTTCGTTATTTTTATTCTTTGAAAGACTAATTATTTATGAATGTTCAGGGTTTATTAGAAACCGAAGATTTTGCCTAAGAAACCTACACCGTTTTCTACGATACCTACGATGCTTGTACCTAATTTAGCCCAATCGTGTG
>NZ_PPRD01000145.1:58211-58416 GCF_002902575.1 Staphylococcus croceilyticus
ATTGACCTGCTTGTACTGTGTTTGCGATTGCTTCTGCTAATTTTTGCATTATAATCTCTCCATTTCGTTATTCTTTTATTTTTTGAAAAGCTAAGTGATATATGAATGTAAAGGTTGTATTAGAAACCGAATAATTTACCTAATACGCTTGCACCGTTTTCTACGATACCTACGATGTTTGTACCTAATTTACCCCAATCATGTG
>NZ_PPRD01000145.1:58426-61597 GCF_002902575.1 Staphylococcus croceilyticus
TTTTATTTTAAAAAACTAAGTGATTTATGAATGTAAAGGTTATATTAGAAACCGAAGATTTTACCTAATACGCTTACGCCGTTTTCTACGATACCTACGATGCCTGTACCTAATTTAGTCCAATCGTGATTGATTCCTGCGTCTACTGTACCTCTGATTGCGTCGAATAATTTTTCCATGTTAATGATCTCCTTTGTGTTATATATAGTAATTTATTAATTAAAAACCTAAGTATTTGCTTAGTAAACCTACACCGTTTTCTACGATACCTACAATACTTGTACCTAATTTGCTCCAGTCACCATTAATGCCTGCTGTTACTGTATCTTTAATTGAGTTGAATAAACCTTCCATTTTATACACTCCTTAGAAAGTAGTTGGTAAATTTATAAAACGATTACTAGGTTGTTGCTTTGTTTTTGTTTAGCTATCGTTTTGATACTTATACTATAAAGGGTATGTACAACTTATGGTGGATTTTTTCTTAACTTGAAACTTTCACATCAAAACTGTTTCTTTTACGTTTTCAATTAGACAGTTAGGGATGCAAATATGTATGTCGAAAACATACAAGTTAGAAAGCGCTTACTAAAATGCAATTCTTTATATCTTAAAAATAGATTATTTGGCGTTTTATTATGAGAGGTTAAGAAAAAAACTAAGAAGAAATATATTAAATATGTAGAAGGAGTTTTATACTAAATTTGATCTGGTTGATTTAAACAAAAAACTCCACAACCATAAGGTTGCGGAGTTTTATAACGTCCTGGGAGGGATTCGAACCCCCGACCGATGGCTTAGAAGGCCATTGCTCTATCCAGCTGAGCTACCAGGACATGAATTTTTAACACAAGAATTATTATAGCTAAAGAAACCTCATTTAGCAATAGCTTTAATATAAAAAAAGTTTATATTTTTCACTAATTAAGTATAATTATTACTATCGCTTTTTACATTCAGTTTAAAATTCTTTAGAAAGTAATGGTTAAGTAATATATTTACAAAATAACACTTAGGCATGCTTCAATGTAAAACACTTACGCATGCCTAAGTGTAAAATCTAAATTTGAAATTCAATTGTATCGATAATTTGATTATCTCTATTTCTAAAATGTAATGTAGCGTGATGCTCTTTATCATCGATTAGTAATTCTGCAAATGTTTCTTCTATATTACTGCGAGATTGTGAGATACTTCCTGGATTGATGACATGAACGTCACCTAAGTTCTCATATTTAGCTACATGCGTATGTCCATAAAATGCTAATTTGCATCCTAATGTCTGAGCTTTTTCAGCTAATCTCATACGTGTTTGATTGACAGAATATAGATGACCATGAGTATAAAAAGCTTTAATACCATCTACTTCAACAATTTCTTCATTAGGAAACTCTGGATAGAAATCACAATTCCCTTTTACACGTCGAAACAGACTAAGCTCCGTATCATTGTATTCAAATTCAGAGTCACCAAGATGTATGAAAGCATCTGCATCTTTATGTTGCTCATACAATTGATATAAAATACCTGCTTCTGTATGATTATCACTTGCTATTAACCATTTAGACATGATTACTCACGCTCCAAATAAGCATTTAATTTCTTAATGGCGTTGCCTCGATGGCTAATCTCGCTCTTTTCTTCAGTTGTGAGTTGAGCCATTGTTTTGCCCTTTTCCGGAACAAAAAAGATTGGATCATAGCCGAATCCATTCTCACCCTGTCTTTCAGTTGTGATTTCTCCAGCTACAGTGCCTTTAAATGTTTGGGTAGATTCTCCAGGGGCACTCATACTAATGACGCAGACAAATTGTGCTTTTCTGTCTTCTTTACCTTCTAAATTGTGCAACAGTTTATCAATATTTGCTTCATCACTTTTATCCAAGCCAGCATATCGCGCAGAGTATACTCCCGGCTCGCCATTTAGTGCAAATACTTCTAGCCCACTATCGTCTGCAATCACGCGTTTATTCAAAGCTTTAGCTGCTGCCTCTGATTTTAAACGCGCATTTTCTTCAAAAGTAGTACCTGTCTCTTCCACATCGAAATCTTTGATGACTTCAGAAATCCCTATAACATTATCATTAGGAAAAATCGCTTTAAAATCATTAATCTTACCTTGGTTATTGGATGCAATTACTATATCTGCCAAAGTTATGTCACTCCATTCTTTTAAATAACTTGAATACGTTCAACTTCAACGTCTAGTTTTAACCATTGTGCAATAATATTTTTGATATGTACAGTATCACCTGTAGCAAAGAAACGGTGCGGTGGATTTGGCAAATAGCTCGCATGTTCATTACTAAATGTTAGTAATGCACTAACTTCACGTGCCGTTTCAAGACCTGAAGAAATAACCTTTTTCTCTCCACCAAAGTAATCATTAATTGGTTTATACAATAAAGGATAGTGCGTACAACCAAGAATTACCGTGTCAGCTTCTGTATTGCGCCACTGCTTTAAGGTTTGATGAATGACGATACTAGTGATGGTAGGATCATCGTAACGCATTTGCTCTACTAAAGGTACAAATCCAGGACATGCTACACCGTAAACATTGACATTTGGATTGATACGCTTAATATGATGACGATACGCTTCAGACTTAATTGTTCCTTCTGTGCCTAAGATTAAAACATTTTGATTTTTCGTCGTCATAATTGCAGTGCGCGCACCAGGTTCAATTACTCCAATCACAGGGATAGGTAATAGTTGTTGTAAATGCTCAAGTGCTACTGCTGTTGCCGTATTACAAGCAATTACTAACATTTTAATATTAAATTCCATCAATTTATTTGCAAGCTGTGTTGTAAATTCTTTAACTTCATCGCCAGGGCGTGGGCCATATGGACATCTTGCTATATCTCCTAGATAATAGATGGTTTCATTAGGAAGTTGTCGCATGATTTCCTTCGCTACCGTTAAACCTCCTACGCCAGAATCTATTACACCAATTGGTCTATTCATTTACATTCATCCTTATAATACATAATACTCTCATTTTACCACAGTCATCTATTGAGTTTGACTAATCCGTTTTACTCATTTTGAAAATGAAAAAAGTAGGTAGTGATTTATTACGGTTCTACGCAAACATCGGTTGATAAATAAAAAAATTATTTAATTATAATTAGATTAAGCGACAAAGAGGAAATCAGACTTTTTTAGT
>NZ_PPRD01000146.1 GCF_002902575.1 Staphylococcus croceilyticus
CCTACGATGCTTGTACCTAATTTAGCCCAATCGTGTGATTGACCTGCTTGTACTGCGTTTGAGATTGCTTCTACTAATTTTGACATGTAAATCGCTCCATTCGTTAATTTTTATTTTTTAATACTAATTTTTTATGAATATTCAAGGTTTATTAGAAACCGAATAATTTACCTAATACGCTTGCACCGTTTTCTACGATACCTACGATGTTTGTACCTAATTTACCCCAATCATGTG
>NZ_PPRD01000147.1:0-2528 GCF_002902575.1 Staphylococcus croceilyticus
ACATTAAAATATGTTCAGAATTCCAATGATTTAAAAATATATGAAAATGGTCGGTATAGAATGTATGTTCATTTTAATGATAAATATTATTCAGATATAGGTTATATAAACTATTTTGATAATAATCAAAGAAAAATAAAAAGAGAAATATTTGATACAAGAGGATTTTTAAATTGCAGTAGAATTCTAGGTCATAATCAAAAAATAGTTATGGAAAACTACTATAATCCAAAAGGCCAAATTAGGATACAAAAATTTTATGATGTAGAATATGTGGGCAATGACAATCGTCTTACTAGAATAGTTATTAAGACAGATAATGGTGATGTATTTTTAAGTAGTGAAGATGAATTGATTGAATATTTTTATAAAACGTTATTTAAACAAGGTGATATTTTTTATATAGACAGGCCTTATGAACTAGGAAAGATTGTTGAGAAAATAGAAAATAAGATACCATTTTATGTTATCTTACATAGTACTCACTTGTATAATGGGGTAATTAAAAGTATTTATGAGAGTATATTTAATCATTTAGAAAATTATAAAGGTATCATAGTTTCAACAATGAAACAAAAAGAAGATCTTTCTCAATTAATTGATAATAAAATACCTGTTTATAATATTAGTGTTGGCTATACTGAAAAAGTAAGTGAATCTTTAATTAATAAAAATTTTGAGAAACCTCAACTTATTTCTTTATCTAGACTTGTCCCTAGTAAACAAGTCGAGCAACAAATTGAAGTTATTAAGAAAGTGAAAGAAGTGATTCCTAATATTCAATTAAATATTTATGGTCATGGAGGAAGTCTTCAAAAACTTTTGGAATTAGTGAAGAAATATAATTTAGAAAAAAATATTCATTTAAGAGGTTTTTCTAATGAAATAGAAAAAGAATTGAAAAGAGCGAGCTTAAAAATTTTTACTAGCAAAATGGAAGGTTTTGCTTTATCAATCTTAGAATCTTTAACAGTTGGTACTCCTGTAATAAGCTATGATATTAAGTATGGTCCTAATGAAATGATCGAAAGCGGAGTGAATGGATATCTTATTGAAGAAGGTAATATAAATTCAATGGCAGAAACGATTATAATGGTATTAAATAATTCGGATCATTTAAAAGAGTTATCACAAAATAGCTTAACATCAGCCAATAGATATTTAGGATTTAATGTATTTGATAAATGGAAATCTGTAATTAAAAGCAGTTATTAAATTTACTATTAAAATAATTTAGTTCAATATAAATGCTCTATTACAAACCGGACTGATGATTTTTTAATCATCAGTCCAATTTATTATAGAGCATTTGTTTAAATAAATTTATTTATCTAACAATTGTAACGCATTGTCCCATTTTTCCATAATATTACTTTGCGAATACTGTTGAGCTAACACAATGCTTTGTTGAGAAAATTCTTTTTGAATTTTAGGATTTTTTAACAGAAACTTTACTTTTTTAATTAATTCATTTTTATCATTTGGGGTTATTAAATAACCATTTTTATTATCTTTAACTAATTCATTTGGGCCATATTTAATATCGTAACTAATGGTAGGAATTCCGTGAGATTGACACTCTAATAGTGCTAAAGAAAAACCTTCCATACTACTTGTTAAGATATTCAAATATGCATTTTCATATTCAGCAGATAAGTCTGGAAGAAACCCTCTTAAAAATACATTTTTTTCTAAGTGATATGCTTTAATTAAATTAGCCAATTTTTCATTTTCAGAACCAAAACCAAACAAATGTAGTTCAATATTAGGAAATTCATCTTTTAAAGCTTTAATTAATTCAATTTGATGATGAAGTTGCTTTTCTGGAGAATATCTCGCAACGGAAATTAATTTTAATGGCGAAATTTCTAATGAATGGTTATTAGTTTTATTTTCTATCGAAAAGCCTACAGGTATATTTATTACCGGTAAAGCATGATTGATACGCATAGTAACATCAATTTTTTGTGAATTAGTAGAAACAATGATTGCTTTATAACGACTTAAATTATCAAAAAGCTCTTTATAGACATTTTTGAACCTAGAAGTCATATGTTGATGGATATTCTTGACATGGGTACTGTGCAATACTGCTATAACTGGAATATTTGGATTAACTTTGTTGAACATGGGAGCAGTATGAATATTTTTATCACTAAAAAATAAGTCTCCATATTGATAAATTGATTCTATAAAATAAGCTTGTAAATCAGTTTCACTATCAAAAAAAAGAATACTATTATCATTATTTAAAATGATTCTTTCAATTTTATTTGTTTCAATATTAAAATACTTTTCAATAGTAATATTACCATTAGGGTCGTGATATTGTTCAGCAAGTACAGCCTGATTAGTAGTAAGTATACGTGTGCAACTAAGGAAACCACGCACATCATAAAACTCTCTTTTAATTTTTTTACCATTAACATCAAAATAATTAATATAATCCAGTTGTTTATAATGATTATCTAGAAATCTTACATACATAATAAATTTATCGGATTTATATACTCTTATATCTTTAGAAT
>NZ_PPRD01000147.1:2538-2857 GCF_002902575.1 Staphylococcus croceilyticus
ACGTATTTAATTTTATAATTACATTCATTTTGCCAATATGAAATATAATCAATACTTTCTTTGTTAAGGACACTAATTGATTTTTGAAAATAATCATACATGTTTATATAATCTTTTTTATCGAGAAACTTTGCAGCATATTTGGACATAAATCTATTCCATGATAAAAATAGACATTTAGCTCTTTTATTATTATTTTTAAACAAGAATAACCGATTAATCATTGCTTTTTCAATACCAGTAATACTATTACCTAAATTAAAACCGACAAAATAATACATATTATACCTCATAATAAATAATTTAATATGATTATAAC